>JBDTCQ010000183.1:0-3327 GCA_039923515.1 Dokdonella sp. | reverse complement strand
TGTCGGATCCGCCCAGCGCGAAGTTCGACGTAATCCTGATTGCAACGGGTTCGGAAGTCGAACTCGCCATGCAGGCCATGCGCATTCTTGCCGATCAAGGTGTTGCCGCGCGCGTCGTCTCGATGCCGTGCACGAGCGTGTTTGATGCGCAACCGGTTGAATACCGCGAAGGCGTGCTGCCTTCATGGTGTCGGCGTCGGGTGGCAGTCGAGGCCGGTGTCAGGGATTTCTGGCGCAAGTATGTTGGTCTCGATGGCGATGTCGTCGGTCTCGATACCTTTGGCGCGTCCGCACCCGCCGAGCAGCTTTACCCGTACTTCGGCATCACCGCCGAAGCAGTCGTCGATCGGACCAAATCGCTTGCCTGAGTGCGGGAATGGATCGGCCGGAGCATGCTTCGTAGGAGCAGGCTTCAGCCGCGATGCCCTTCTTCTGGAAGATTGAAGAGCATCCCAACCAGACAAACTCCCTCTCAAAGGCGGACAAAGCCGCTCCCACCGCAAGGTCATAAAGGTAAACAGGTAATTCAGTGGCAGCATTAAACAGCGAACGGGTTCTCAGTGTGCGTCACTGGAACGAATTCCTTTTCAGCTTCACGACCACACGTGATGCCGGGCTGCGTTTCGAGAATGGCCAGTTCATCATGATCGGCTTGCCAGTCGATGGGCGTCCGTTGCTGCGTGCCTACAGCATTGCCAGCGCCAACTATGAAGAGCACCTCGAATTCTTCAGCATCAAGGTGCCCGATGGTCCGCTGACCTCGCGCCTGCAGCATCTTGCGGTCGGTGATGAGATCCTGATCGGCAGCAAGCCAACCGGCACCCTGCTGTTGCAGGATCTCAAGCCTGGCCAGAACCTCTATCTGCTTTCGACCGGAACCGGTCTCGCCCCATTCCTCGCCATCTTGCGCGATCCGGATACCTGGGAGCGCTACGACAAGGTCATCCTTGCCCACGGTGTGCGCCAGGTCGACGATCTGGCCTATCGCGATTCTTTCGAGAACGAACTACCAAACCACGAGTATTTTGCCGAGGCCGTGCGCGCCAAGTTCATCTACTACCCCTGCGTCACCCGCGAGGCGTTCCGTCATCAAGGCCGCATCGACGAACTGCTCGACAGTGGCAAGCTGTGTGCGGATATCGGTTTGCCAGCACTCGATCCGGCCCATGATCGCGCCATGATTTGCGGCAGCACGGCCATGCTCAAATCGATCAGCCGCCTGCTTGATGCGCGCGGATTCCAGGTTTCGCCCCGCATCGGTGTGCCCGGCGATTACGTGATTGAGCGCGCCTTCGTCGATCGCTAGCCAAGTGCGCGATTGAGCAGATCAGCCAGCCGCTTCGCAGCGAGGCGGATCTGGCGTTCTGCAAGCGGACGCATGTGATCCAGGTAGGCCTTGTCGATCTTGTGGCCTGGCGGATAAATGCCGTCGTCACGGGTGATGCGACAGGATTGCTCGGCCCAGTCGACCGGATCCTGGTCGTCGTCTGAAACTTTCGGGCGTTCGAGTCGACGCGCGTAATCGTTCCAGCGCAGGCGGCGGCTGGCGAGTACTTGTGAATCCCAGATTGCATGCAGGTTGCTGCCTTTGCCGTTGAACTGAACCTGATAGTTGTTGCCGCCGCGATCGGACCGATAGCCGGCGTGCAGGGGCTGATGGGCATCCGCGACAAAGTGGACGAGAAAACGCAGGGCCCCAGCACGCATTACATCGGTCGCGTGGCGATCGGAGAGCACGGTTTCGTAACGTTTGATGGCGCCTACAACGCACGCTTCATTCACACAGATCTTCGCAGGTTTGTAGTGACAGCCAGAATCAGAAAAATTGACATAGTGCAGGCGTGCAGTTCCACGCGACAGCTCGCGTTGGGAAGGGTCGGCACGCAGCTCGTCCGCCCAGTTGGCGATGTCCGTCAGCGAGGACGCCCCTAGAATGTTGAGCAGGTGTTGAATTTTCACTCGAGCTTTCGCATCGAGCTGACTCTCTGACAGCGTGGCGACCATGCGATGGCCAGCCGGCCCCCATGCATTTGCGATCGAGGGCAGTATGGCAATCAGCAAGAGTGCGACCAGCAGGAATCTCTGGTTGCTCCGCAGGAACGCCTTCATGTACGGACATCCTCGCTTTGCAGCGGGATTTTCAGGAACGCCTGATCCCCCATTTCCGGTGGCGGCAAGTGGCCGGCGCGGATATTCACCTGCAAGGCCGGCCACAACAATTTCGGTACGTCCAGGCTGGCATCTCGCTTTGTGCGCAAGGCGATGAAATCAGCCGCCGAGGTGTCACCTCGCAAATGAATATTTGTGGTCTTCTCCTCGCCGATCGTTGTCTGCGCGAGCGCTTCTTCGCCGTGTGCCGGATAGTCGTGCGCGAGAAAAACCCGCGTCGTATCGGGTAGCGCGTAGAGGCGCTGGATCGAGCGGAACAGGGTTGCGGCATCGGCGCCAGGAAAGTCGCAGCGCGCGGTGCCAATGCGCGGTGCGAATATCGTGTCGCCAACAAAGACGCTATCGCCAAATCGATAGGTGATGCTGTCGGGGGTGTGCCCCGGCGTGGCGATGACTTGGCCGTCGAGATCGCCCACGCAAAGGGTTTCGCCGTCGACAAACAGGGCGTCGAACTGGCGGCCATCGGCGACAAACTGATCGTCGAGATTCAGCTTCTTCTTGAAGGTTTCCTGCACGCTGGTTATCGCATGACCAATGCCGATTGCGGGTGCAGCGTTACCATTGGCAAGCTGGCGCTTGAGCCACGCCGCAGCGCTTAGATGATCGGCATGTGCGTGTGTCTCCAGAATCCAGTCGATTGTCAATTCGGTGGTGGCGATATATTCAAGCACGCGTTGCGCGCTTTCAGTGCTGACGCGACCGGAGGCAAGATCAAAATCAAGTACCGGATCGATGATGGCGGCCCGCCGCGTCACGGGATCCACGACCACATGTGTCCATGTGCCAGTGCTGGTGTGATGAAAGCTGCGAACCTGGGGATTCATGCTGCGTCCATGGGATCGGCGGAGAACGCAATCTAGCAGACGATCGGCGAGGGCGTATCCCTGCACGGGGTACCACGGACGCAAATCCTGCCTGTCGATTTGCAGCCTGCAGTCACGACAAATGGACCCACCCGAATGGCGCTGTGCGCCAAATCGGAAGGGCCGTTACAATAGGCCCCTTTTTCCTGCCCTGAGGAGTGTGCAATGTCTGTCAAGGTCGCCATCAATGGCTATGGTCGCATCGGTCGCAACATGCTGCGTGCGCTGTATGAGGCGAAGCGCAACGGCGAGATCCAGATCGTGGCGGTCAATGATCTGGGCGATGCGGCGACGA
>JBDTCQ010000182.1:0-5607 GCA_039923515.1 Dokdonella sp. | reverse complement strand
GTTGTGTCCATACCACCATTGCACCATCGCATCGACCGCACCCGAATAGACCGGGTAGGACTCGGTCCACGACACCGGGATCTGCAGGTTGTTGAAGATGTGCAGCACCGCGATGGTCAGGATGTAGGCGCCAAAGAACCAGTTGGCCACATAGATATGGCGGATGCGGCGCTTGACGATGGTCATGAAAAAGACCACAGCGTAAGTCACCCAGACCGCCGTGATGAGCAGATCGATCGGCCAGATCAGTTCCGCATATTCATGCGTCTGGGTCAGTCCCATCGGCAGGGTGATCACGGCAGCGACGATGACCGCCTGCCAGCCCCAGAACGTGAACGCGGCGAGGCGATCTGAAAACAATCGCACATGGCAGGTGCGCTGTACGACATAATACGAAGTCGCAAACAGTCCACTGCCGCCGAATGCGAAGACCACCGCATTGGTGTGCAATGGACGCAATCTTCCGTAGCTGAGCCAGGGGATATCGAAATTCAGCGCCGGCCAGGCCAGTTGGGCAGCGATAACCAGCCCGACCAGCATGCCAATAACGCCCCAGAAGATCGTGGCCATGGTGAACTGGCGCACGACCTTGTCGTTGTAGGTTTCCACGGATTGCATTGCCATCCCTCGTTTTCAGGCTATCGATTTTCGGAAATTGCGCGACCCCATCGGTTGACATCGATCAACTGCCGACTTGCTGCGACAGCTTGCCACGCCGTTGCGGAAAAAGGGTTTCGACCGGCTTGATTGGCATCAAGGCCGAGTTGCATCCACTCGCACATTCTCCGCGCCGACTATTTCACGTATTCAAACCAGAGGTTTCAATGAACTACAGAATCACGGGCATGTTGCTGTCGGCGCTATTGCTGACCGCCTGCTCATCGGACAACACGCCGGGCCTTACTGGCGTGCAGGCTGCCGTTACCCAGGACACCGGCGGTTCGGCAAAGGGTGACATGGGGCCACCCCAGGGCGAGCCGGTGCATGCGATCCTGACCAGCCCTCCCGAAGTGCCGCCAGCAACCGGCCGCACCGCGCCGGCCAAGGTCATCGTCGAGCTGGAAGTGCAGGAGCGTGAGTTGGAGATATCCGAGGGCGTGCGTTACACGTTCTGGACCTTCGGCGGCACCGTGCCGGGCAGCTTCATCCGCGTGCGCCAGGGCGACACGGTCGAGTTTCATCTGAAAAATCATCCCGATTCAAAGATGCCGCACAACATCGATCTGCACGGCGTCACCGGACCGGGTGGTGGTGCTGCATCGAGCTTCACCGCGCCAGGCCACGAATCGCAGTTCACCTTCAAGGCGCTCAATCACGGCTTGTTTGTCTATCACTGTGCCACCGCGCCGGTCGGCATGCACATCGCCAACGGCATGTACGGCATGATCCTGGTCGAGCCGCCGGAAGGCCTGCCGCCGGTCGATCATGAGTTTTACGTCATGCAGGGCGATTTCTACACGGTCGGCAAGTATCGCCAGAAGGGTCTGCAGGCCTTCGACATGCAGAAGGCGATCGACGAGAACCCGACCTATGTTTTGTTCAACGGCTCCGAAGGTGCGTTGATCAACGACAAGGCCTTGAAGGCAAAGACCGGCCAGACCATCCGCATGTTTGTCGGCAATGGCGGCCCGAACCTGGTCTCGAGTTTCCACGTCATCGGCGAGATCTTTGACCGGGTCTGGTACGAAGGCGGCACACACTATCAAGAGAATGTGCAGACCACGCTGATTCCATCCGGCGGCGCGATGATGGCCGATTTCCGCGTTGAGGTTCCGGGCAGCTATGTGCTGGTCGACCACGCTATCTTCCGCGCCTTCAACAAGGGCGCCCTGGCCATCCTCAAGGTCGAGGGCGAGGAAAACAAGGCGATCTACTCGGGCAAGGAAGTCGATTCGGTTTATCTCGGGGACAAGTCCGCCAACCTCGCTTCGGTTGGTGTAGCGCGTGAAGCGGAAATCAGTGGCAACCTCACGCTTGATCAGCAGATCGCGGCCGGCAAGGCGCACTTCAACGGCACCTGCTCAGTCTGTCACCAGGATACCGGCGTCGGCATTCCGGGCGTATTCCCGCCGTTGGCGAAATCCGACTTCATTGCCAAGGATCCAGAACAGGCGATCCATATCGTCCTCAACGGCCTGTCCGGCAAGGTCACCGTCAATGGCAAGGAGTACGACTCGGTGATGCCGCCGATGAGCCAGCTCAACAACGACGAAGTCGCCAACATCCTGACCTATGTGTTCAACAGCTGGGGCAACAAGGATGGTCGCGTCAGTGCCGAGCAGGTTGCCAAGATCCGTGCCGACACGCCGCGTGCCGAAGGCGCGGCGCATTGAGTCCGGTTTGGAACAGTTCCCTGACATGATTGCGCGTTTGCAAAAATTGCTCGGTGTCACCCTGGCCTTGGCCGGGATGATGCCGTTGCATGCAGCCGAATACATCGACATTCCGGCGGGTTCGTTCCAGTCGGTCTTGCCGGATGGTGACGACAAGCTGCTGGATGTCGATGTTGCGGCCATGCGCATGCGCAGCGAGCCGGTCACCAATGACGAATTTCTCTCGTTCGTGAAAAAGAATCCGGAATGGCGGCGCGACAAGGTGGCTTCGATATTTGCCGAGTCACGCTACCTCGATCAATGGCCGGCAGCAACAGCGCTCGGTGCCGATCAGTCACGCCAGGCGGTGGTCAAGGTCAGTTGGTTCGCCGCGCAGGCCTTTTGCGAGAGCGAGAATGCACGCTTGCCGAGTTGGCATGAGTGGGAATATGTCGCCGCCGCCGATGCCACGCGGCGCGATGCACGCGCCGATCCGGCCTGGCGCAATCGCATCCTTTCCTGGTATTCGCAGACCTCGGGCGGAGCGGCAGGCAAGATCGGTGGCGAAGCCAATGCCTATGGCGTGCGCGACGTGCACGGGCTGGTTTGGGAATGGGTCGATGATTTCAATGCGTTGATGGTCAGCGCCGACAATCGCGAGCAAGGCGATCCCGAGCGGCTCAAGTTCTGCGGTGCCGGTGCCTTGTCGATGCAGGATCGTGACAACTTCGCGATCCTCATGCGCATTGCCATGCTGTCCTCGCTCAAGGGTGCGGATGTCACCGGCAATGTCGGCTTCCGCTGTGTCCGTCCCGCTTCCGGAGATACCCGATGATTGGCCATGTCTGCCGTGTGCTGATGGTGCTTGCACTTTTCTGCGCGCCGTTGTCCGCGCACCCAGCGCCAAGTCCGGACCTGCCCGGCGATTCGGTTTACCAGTTGCATGTTCCGCTGTTGGATCAGGACGGCCGCTCGATTGATTTCGCCAGCCTGCGCGGTACCCCGCGCCTGATCACGATGTTCTATGCCTCGTGTCCGTTCATGTGCCCGCTGATCATCGATACCGCACGCATGAGCGAACGTGCGCTGGATGAAAGCGAACGCGCCAAGCTGTCCGTGCTGATGGTCAGTTTTGATGCCAAGCGCGACAATCCGGCGGCGCTCAAGGCGCTCGCCGACAAGCGCAAGGTCGATACCCCACGCTGGAGCCTGACCGGCACCGATGCGGCCAATGTGCGCAAGATCGCCGCGATTCTCGGCATCCAGTACCGGCCATTGGACGATGGCGAATTCAGCCACACCAGCGTGTTGATCCTGCTCGATGCCGAAGGCCGTATCGCCGCTCGCAGCGAAGTCATGGGCAAGATCGATCCCGACTTCATCAAGGCGATCAAGCAGGTGCTCGGCAAGCCCTGAGTCATCGGACTGGCGGAGTTCCCATCGCGCTTGCTGCGCGCACATGCCACATCCGGAATTGGCCGTTTTCCGCCTGCCGGGTTCGCAGAAATCCGGCATCCTGCGTATCATTCGCCGGCAATGCGCGGAGTCATGGGGCGTCGCAGCAGGGCAGAAACGCGCCGGGTTGGCGTGATCCCGATGGTGGCAATGAGCAACATCAAACGCATAGGTCGATTCGCACTGCCGGATCCTGGCGAAGGCGATGGCGATGCCGTGCACTTCTGTTCGACCTGTGCCTTCGGCGAAATCTGTCTTCCAGGCGGCTATGACAAGCAGACCCTGGAGGAATTGCATTTTCTGGTCGAACACATCGGACCCTTCCATGCGGGCGACCACATCTTCCGCACCGGCGAAAAGTTCGAGTCGATCTTTGCTGTCCGCGCCGGCACGGTAAAAACGTCGCTGGTTGACGAGGAGGGCCGCGAGCAGATCCTCGGCTTCCATCTTCCCGGTGAAATGGTCGGTCTCAATGCGATCCATCCAGCGCGTTATCCCTGCGATGCGATTGCGCTCGATACCGTCTATCTGTGTCGCTTTTCGTTCCCGGCGCTGTCCGTGCTGGCCACCCGCATGCCGGGCATCCAGCAGCAGTTGTTCCGCCTGCTCAGTGCCGATATTGGCAGGGCCGCCCTGCTCGGCGGCGACTACAACGCCAATGAGCGCATGGCCGCGTTCCTGATCCTGCTGGCCGATCGCTACGCCGCACGGGGTTTTTCCGCGAACCGTTTCCGCCTGAGCATGCCGCGTGGCGATATCGCCAACCACCTGCGCCTGGCTCCGGAAACCGTCAGTCGTGTCCTGCGCCGATTCCAGGACCAGGGCCTGATCCGCGTCGACGAGCGTGACGTCGATCTGCTCCAGCCCGGCCAGTTGCGTCAGCTTGCGCGCTGCATCCTGCACGGCTGAGGCTTTGGAGGGGAATGGAGAATCGAGAGTCGGGAATGGGAAAAGCGGCACGCAGCAAGCGAAACCGCAGCGTGTGAATTTGCGGATCGCACATAGACGGAGTAGCCGTCGATGCTGGTGGAACGCATAGGACAGAATACGTCCTATGCGAGCCGGCACCGATGCCGGCAAATCGCCATCGACGAACTCAAACGCGGGCAAACACCAGACTGGCATTGGTGCCGCCAAAGCCGAAGCTGTTTGACATGACCGTATCGAGTTTCGCATCGCGGCTCTCGCGCACGATTGGAAATCCTTCAGCGCGCGGATCGAGCGTGTCGATATGCGCCGAGCCGGCCATGAAGCCGTCCTTGAGCATGATCAGGCTGTAGATCGCCTCGTGCACGCTGGCAGCGCCGAGTGAATGCCCGCTCAGCGCCTTGGTCGAGGACAGCGCCGGTACCTGATCACCGAAAGCCTCGCGCAGGGCATTCAGTTCGACGATGTCGCCGAGCGGCGTCGCCGTCCCGTGGGTGTTGATGTAGTCAATGGGTTGGCTGATGCCGGCCATCGCCATGCGCATGCAACGCACCGCGCCTTCACCGGTCGGCGCGACCATGTCGGCGCCATCGGAGGTGACACCATATCCAATCAATTCGGCGTGGATGTGCGCGCCACGCGCCTTGGCGTGTTCGTATTCCTCAAGCACGAGCATGCCGCCGCCACCAGCAATGACGAAACCATCGCGATCGACATCGTAGGGACGCGAGGCACGCGCCGGATGGTCGTTGTGCGTGGTCGACAGCGCACCCATCGCGTCGAACCTCGAGGTCATGCCCCAGTGCAGCTCTTCGCCGCCACCGACAAACATCACATCCTGGGCGCCATGGCGGATCAAATCGGCACCTGCGCCAATGCAGTGCGCCGAGGTCGCGCAGGCGGCCGAGATCGA
>JBDTCQ010000181.1:0-16418 GCA_039923515.1 Dokdonella sp. | reverse complement strand
GGCATTGCCTTTGTTGCTGACGACGAACAGCGCATTGCCTGTGCGTGAAATGCGCGCTGAAAACACCGCCCAGCTACCGGCCGTGATCGCCTTGGGATCGCCCCCAGCCAGCGCCTGGTAGTAGACGTGGTAATCGTTGTCGCGATCCGATATGAAATAAATCCCTTTTCCATCCGGCGCCCAGTCCGCCCACCATTCCGCAGTCACGTTGTTCGGATCGGATTCCTCAAGCAATGGTCGTGATGTGCCGTTGACAGGATCGAGGATCAGCAGGCGTCGATGCTTGATGTAAAGATCGCTCTTGCCGACGAGCAGGCGCTGGCTATTGGGCGACCAGCGCACTGCAAAGATCTGGTCGAGCAGATTCTCGCCAAGATCCATCCATGTCACATCGCCACCAGTGACTGCAATCACGCCAAGACGGCGTGCAGGCGAAGGCTCGCCGGGGAAGGGTCGCTTGACCTCGATCAGGCGCGTTTCCTCGCCGAGGTAATCGGGAATGCCGCGCGTCGGCACCTTCGACAGATCGGCTTCGATGAAGGCGAGGCGCTTGCCGTCAGCGGACCACGTGTAGGATTCGACACGCACGTCCTCGCGAGAGGGCGAATGGATCTTGCTTGTCGTCACGGTGCCGGCCTTGAATCGGGCGATCCACAGATCACCGCCGGATCGATAGGCAATGGCATTGGCTGACGCCGATGTGCCGAGATCCGCACCGGATATGCCGACTTCGCTGAGCGGCTGCGCAGGCTTCCCCGGCAGCACTTGATAGAACACACCGTGCAAGGCGAAGACCAGATGCCGACCATCGGGCGCCCAGACCAGCTCCGAGATGCCCGAGTCGGTTTCAAATCGAGCCGCCTGTTCGAGCTTGGCGATATCGGTTCCCGGATCAGACGGATATTCGAGTTGCGGCATGCGGGTGACGCGAAGCGTCTTTCCGCCGTGCGCTTCGGTTAGCCAGATATCGCGGAACGGCATGCCTTTATCGTTCCAGAGAAAGGCGAGTCGTCGGCTATCGGGCGACCAGGTGGGGTTCTCGGGCGCGGTGCCGATGATCGAAGGCAGGCTGTAGAGCCGCTCGATCGTCATCGAGCGTTTTGCCGATGTCGCCGTGTCGATGGCGACTGCGGCAGATGAGAGTCCGCAACCGGAAACAAACAAACAACCAAAGATCAGACGATTGAGCAGACTCATGGGCACAGACCAGATCGGGAATGGAAGAAGCCTGCGGATGAACGGTACTGTTCACCTGCATGACTTGACGGAGAATGCCAGCTCCACGCGGGCCCGGACACGTGAGTTCTCGCGCAGTCTTCCATTTCGATCAACAGAAGGCGCAGTGACGGAAGCTGCCATGCACACATGACTCCGATATTCGAGACCGATCACTCCGCCACAGGAGATCACGCCCATCGAAACCGTGTTATGGGCTCAAGGCGTGACGTGCCGGCAGAGCCATCAGCCAAGCGCCCGGAGCAGAGCGTTCAAACCGGAGTACCACCACCCACGTCTTTTGAGTCATGCACCCCATGCGGCTGGCGGCGTGACAACCGGGTGAGTCAGATCAAATTCAACGCGGAACCAGCGTCCCTCGCGGCGGAGTTCATAGGCAAACTTCGACGCATCCATTTCCACGGCCCAGATATTGGTCGTTGAAACCTGCATGTTGTTGGCCGAGAACAGGGTGATGGATTCCGCGTCGACCGGAAATTCCTGGCGCGTCGCGCTGCCTTCGCTGACAGTGTCGCCACCGTATTGGGTGATCGCGTCCCCGCTGCCGTCCGCATGCCGATGATCATGTTTCAGGCGCAAGCCTTGCCCGGTTCGCGTCAGCACCCAGGTGCGTGAGCGGTTTTCGCCGACATGGAAAGGGATACGGATTTCGTTCGCCGAGCAGGTGCTGAGGTGCATGACCATGGACTGATTGGCCATGTCCGCATCGGCTGCATCCGTGCTGACCAGTTTTCCTTCGAAGGCTTCGCCGCAACGGCTGGCGATGGCGTCAAAGAATTGCTGTTGTGCGCTTGCCTGTTTCGGCGCCGCAGTCGATGGAGACGGCGAAGAACTCTGCTGCGAACAGGCGGCCAGAAGTGTAACGAGAACAAACATTGCGCCAAGGCGCTCGGCATGGATTTTCATTCCGGGATTCCTGGTTGAACGCGGCCTCAGAGCTTTCGCCCAGGTGCTCGCAAGACCCACTACTGTAGCCCGGACTATCCAAAATGGTCCTTTATGGGGCAGTCCACATCACCGATGCGACTCAACCTGCTTTCAGCACATCGTCTGATATGGCCGGCACCGCAGATCACCCCGAGAGTGGCCATGCGACACACTGGCCACCCACGAGGTGCTACTTCGACAGCACTTCGAGGACTTGAAGCGCTATTCGCTTCTTCGATGACGTCATTTCACGCAGATAGCCCAGCGCCTTGCTTTCCAGTGCATCCATGGCGTAATCGTCAATGACGACGGCCTGAATCAGTTCCGCGGGGCATTCACCTGCACCTCGTCCCGTGGCAATCCACTCGAAACTGACACCGGCCTCAATGGCGATGCGGATGAGGTGTTCAACGTTGGGTTTGGTGCCGTTCGCGTTTTCCCATTGCGTCACCGCACTGCGTTTTACGCCAATACGGTGCGCCAGCTCGTTCTGGGTAATCGACGCGAGTCTTCGGGCTTTCCTTATTCGCAGGGATAGAGCGCTCATGGCTGCTCCTTTGTCGTTCTGCTCAGAATAGCACTGGGCAGCACTCCTTGCGTGACAGCGATTCTGCCGTCAAATGGTACAGATTCGCTTGCCGTGTTTCGGCCAAGTCGCCCGGACATGGATTCAGGAAATATGGACAAGCGGGGCTTACCAAACGGCCGGCCAGAATACACTTTCGGGATCCGTTTATTTGTGGTGACATCAACTTTCCCTGCGAAGGGGCTGGGCAGGTTCGCTGATCGCAATGATCCGTGACCGTCGGCAAGCAGGTCAGAACCAGCCAAGGAATTGCTCAATGCATAGATCGCAAAGCCTCCACGCCCAGTAGACCGCAACGTCACGCACGTCGCTCGTGTCCGCGAAAGATGCCTTCGACGCGAGTCAGCCGCCGCCGCGCCATCAGGCCGGGATCCCTCGCCAAGGGCTGGTCGCTCGCTGTGAGATGAAAAGTCGCGCTGTGCAACACGCTTCATCAGATCCTCCATACGAATCATTGCAAGGAGAACGGTTATGCCTGCTGCGCTCACCTACCCGGGCGTCTACGTCGAGGAGATTCCCAGCGGCGTCAGAACAATCACCGGTGTCGCCACCTCGATCACGGCCTTTGTCGGTCGCGCACTTCGAGGGCCAGTCAACAAGGCTGTCATTATCAACAGCTTCGGAGACTTCGAAGCGCGTTTCGGCAGTCTGTGGAACGATTCCGCACTCGGTTTTGCCGTGCGGGATTTTTTTGTCAACGGCGGGGCCCAGGCCGTCATCGTGCGCCTGTATCGCGCCGACCCGACCGCGATTCCGGATTCAGATCCACCCAGTGCCTCGAAATCCAGTCGCGAAATCACGGTCGGCAGCATGAAGTTCGCCGCGGCCAGCGAGGGCCGCTGGGGAAACGGGCTGCGCGTCGCCCTTGATCTGAACGGCATTTCGGACGCCAGCGCACTGGGCCTCGGTGTCGACAAGGCTGAGCTCTTCAACTTGACCGTGCGTGATGTCGGCAGTGGTCGCTCCGAGCGCCACCTGAATCTGACAGCCAGCGAAAGCGCTCGGCGTGTCGACCGCGTGCTGGCGGATTCCCCATTGCTGCGCGACGATGGATCGCCCGCGCAATCCGCCGCGATCAAGGCGGATATCGCTGCGTTGCGCGGGCTCTACGATGCCTATGCCGCGGCATCGGGCGATGTTGCACCCAAGCAGGCCAAGGATGCCCTTGATGCTGCCCTGCGCACCAAGCAGGACGGACTGAGTGTCAAGGAGTCTGCCTATACAGTCGCGAAGAAAGCCCTGAGCGACAAGCAAAATGCTAATCCGTCCGCGGATGTTGCCGCTGAGAAGGCCGCGCTCACTGCCGCAAAACAGTCCCTAGATGATGCGTTGAGTGCTGCCGCCCTCTCCGTTTCGGACGGCCTTTCACTCACTGTGGCGGATTTCCTGCCCGCAAATGGAGAAACCGACAAGAAGGGACTCTACGCGCTTGAGCAAACGGACCTTTTCAACTTGCTCTGCATTCCCCCATACCGCGCTGCCGCGGACGCTGTCGATGTCGATCCCGGAATGATTTCGACGGCGGCGAGCTACTGTGAGAAGCGGCGCGCCATGTTGCTGGTCGACGCGCCAAAGAACTGGACAAGCAAGGATGCGGCCCGCGACGGATTCAATGATTCCAGCGACGACTTCGTCGGCACGCGCAGTCGCAACGCCGCATTGTTCTTCCCGCGCTTGCGTCAGCCAAATCCGTTGCGTGAAGGGCAGATCGAAACGTTTGCCGCCTGCGGTGCGGTTGCTGGCGTGTTCGCGCGCACCGATGCCAATCGGGGGGTCTGGAAAGCACCTGCGGGGTTCGACGCAAGCCTCGTCGGCGTTCCGCAGTTGTCGGTTCCATTGACGGATCCCGAAAACGGCGAACTCAACCCGCTCGGCATCAATTGTCTACGCGCGTTGCCTGCCGCTGGCCGCGTTGTCTGGGGTGCGCGCACCTTGCGGGGTTCCGACCAGCTTGCCGATGAATACAAGTACATTCCAGTACGCCGCACCGCGCTCTACATCGAGGAAAGCCTGTATCGCGGCCTGAAGTGGGCAGTGTTCGAGCCCAACGACGAACCGCTGTGGGCCCAGATCCGCCTGAATGTCGGCTCATTCATGCACAACCTGTTCCGCCAGGGTGCGTTCCAGGGAAGCTCTTCACGCGATGCGTATTTCGTGCGCTGCGACAAGGAGACGACGACGCAGAACGACATCAACCTCGGCATCGTCAATGTCGTGGTCGGATTCGCGCCGTTGAAACCGGCGGAATTCGTGGTCCTCAAGCTGCAGCAGATTGCCGGCCAGATCGACGTCTGACCTGACTTGCAGGATTTCGATCCATTTGTGGTTCACGCATCAGGGAGAAGCCTTCATGGCCCAGTTCACAGTCAATGCGCAGCGCTTCGATCCGTACAAGAACTTCAAGTTCCGGGTCAAATGGGACAACAAGTATGTGGCCGGCATCAGCAAGGTCAGCGCACTGAAACGCACTACCGAAGTGATCAAGCATCGCGAAGGGGGCGATCCCAGCAGCAGCCGGAAGTCTCCCGGACGCACCGAATTCGAGGCGATCACACTCGAGCGCGGCGTGACCCACGACAAGGAATTCGAGCAGTGGGCAAACAAGATCTGGAATTTTGGCGCGGGATTGGGCTCCGAAGTTTCGCTCAAGGATTTCCGAAAGGATCTGACGATCGAGGTCTACAACGAATCCGGGCAGTTGGCGATCGCCTACAACGTATTCCGTTGCTGGGTCTCTGAGTTCCAGTCGCTGCCCGATCTCGATGCCAACGCCAATGCGGTTGCGATCCAGCGTATCAAGCTCGAGAACGAAGGTTGGGAGCGCGACCTTGCCGTGGTCGAGCCGGCCGAACCGACCTTCACCGAGCCGGCCTGAGTGGACGGAGCAAAAGCGCATGGAATGGGCCACACCCCCCGATCGCACTCAGGCAAACGCCATCGTCGACGTGCTCTTGCGCGCATGGGAAGAGCTGATTCGGGCCGCACCGATTGAGCGTGCGCTGGGACTGCTTGATGCCGTATGGCCCGAACGCGGACGTGGGCTTTGGCAGTCGCTCAGCATCGGCGATCGCGACGCCTGCCTCTTCCTGCTCAAGGCTTCGTTGTTCGGGGACGAGATGCAAACCGTGGCCCCATGCCCGCACTGCGGAGAACGCCTTGAGTCGCGTATTGCGGTCGGCGATGTCTGTGCGCCGCTCGAGCATTGGCCGGAGCCGCGCGACCCGATCGAGTTCAGGCATGCGACCTACGAAGTTCGCTTTCGGCTCCCCTGCAGCGAGGATCTGTCTGCGCTTTCGATTGCGCCAGTCCCAGACGCTTCCGCGTTGAATCGCAATGCCCTGCCGACTGACAGTTTACTCGGCCGCTGCGTGCTCTCAGCGGAACGCAATGGTCATGCGCTGACTGCCGATGCGCTGCCCTTCGGTATCCGCCATCGAATCGAGCAAGCCATGTCAGAGAACGACCCGATTGCCGACATGCACATGGCCATGACCTGTCCGGCATGTGGCCATGCCTGGTCGGCAGCACTCGATATCGTGGACTACCTATGGGGAGAACTTGACGACTGGGCGCAAGACCTTCTTAGCGAAGTACATACCTTGGCGCGCGCATACGCGTGGACCGAGTGCGACATTCTCGCGATGGCACCGGTACGTCGTCGTTACTACCTCGACCTGCTGCAAGGCTGAGTCATTCGACGTCATGAATGAGAACCCCCACAGCTTTCTCGGACATCTGATCGAACGGGCGCGCGCTCCTTCGGCGCGCATTGCTCCGGAGTTGGTGCGCAGGCGACCGAGTCTGTTTGAGCCGCGTAACGGTGGTGCGGGGGTCGCGACACTAGTTCCGAACGGTACTGCCGTCGCATCGCCACGCCATGCAGATGCCACCCTAGCAGCGGAGTCGATCGTTCCTAACGAACGCAATGAGTCCATTGCCGGGTCTGCGGCTGCCCAGACCGGAGCGGCCAGACAGATCACTTCGCAGCCATCCGCCGAATCTGCCACGGCAGTCATGGATCGATCGAAGGAAGTGAGCCACGGTGTCATCTCGAAGTCTCGCGCATCATCGCCGTCTCGCGACGACATCGACGTGATGCGTCGGGAATCCAAGGTCGCCGACGGTACTCTGACACGAAACACCCAGCCGGCCGACAAGTTGCCTCGGTTCGCCCGCCCCAACGACAACGAGTGGACGGCGAATGTGAATGATTCGGCGGTCGGCAACGCCTCGATTTCGACGCATGCGCATACGACTCTGGAATCTTCGCGTCCTACGGCGGCGCTCACGCCACGCGACATCGAACGCGTTGTTCGCGAGATCCGTGAACCCACCGTCCCGCCGCCAGCGCCGCGAATCGTATCAAGCAACTGCCAGTCGGCAACGCTCGCCCACTCCAGTCGGGCAACCGCACTCGCTCCAATCCAGAATGCTCCGCCGCCGGCACCCGTGCACGTCAGTATCGGCCGCATCGAGATTCGCGGTAGCGAGGCCGCGACCGCGTCGGTACCGCGTCACTTGGCGCCCGCCCCGCGCGTCGCGCTGGATGAGTACCTACGCCAGCGCCATCGGAGCGAATCATGAGCAATGCGCTGGCGATAGCCGCCGTGACAGCGGCTCTGAAGGACCTGATTGGCGCCGGCCTGCTCGGCCTCGATCTGTCTTCGATCGGCAGCGTCAATGTCAGCGCCCGGCCACCGGATCGGATCGCCACGGGCCAGACTGAGCCGAATCAACTGAATCTCTTCCTGTATCAGGTCACTCCGAATACGGGTTGGCGCAATCACGCGCTGCCATCGCGCGACAGTGTCGGCACACGCGTCACCCATCCACCGCTCGCGCTGAATCTGCACTACATGATGACTGCCTACGGATCGGAAGACCTCAACGCCGAAGTGTTGCTCGGCCTCGCCATGCAGTTTTTGCATGAGACACCGATGCTGAGTCGCGAACGGCTGCGCACTGTCCTGGGTCCACCAACCCCACCGTTTGGCGATTTCTCCGCACTGAGCCTGGCGGACCAGGTCGAATGGCTGAAGATCACTCCGGTGTATCTCAGCTCGGAAGAACTATCGAAGCTGTGGGCCGCGATGCAGGCCCGCTATCGGCCGTCGATGGCTTATCAGGTCTCTGTCGTGCTGATCGAATCGGATGCGCCGGCACGAATCCCGCTTCCCGTGCTCAAGCGGGGACCCGATGATCGCGGTCCTTTCGCGCTCGCCTCACCAGGACCGTCGTTGACGCGCATCCAGGCAGGCGCTTCGGACCTGTTGCCGTCAGCACGCCTCGGCGACGTGTTGCGCTTGGTCGGCGACCGACTCTCGATCGATCAGGTGGATGTGCAGTTCGACTATGCGCGTGGCGGTGAAGCGCTGACCCTTGCCCCCGCAGCACTGGATGATCCACGGAGTCTGCGTGTTGCCTTGCCCGGGATCGCCGACGTCGGCGCGATCGATGAGTGGCACATCGGAATGTATGCGGTGCGGCTTCGCAGTGAGTTGGCGGATCGGCCCGTCACGACCAGCAATGCGGTCCCGATGGTACTTTCACCGCTGATCGCGATCACACCACTGGCTGCCGTGCCAGGCGATGTCATCCTGACTGTTGAATGCAGGCCGCGGCTGCGTGCCGATCAGCATGCCGGCGCTCGACTGCTGTTCGGTACACGCGAAGTGATTGCCGACGGCATCGATACCCCGGCGGACAATGCACAGCCAACCAGTCTGACGTTCACCGTGACCAATGCGGGGGCCGGCAGCTATCCGGTGAGACTTCGCATCGATGGAATCGACAGCCTGCCGATCGTATTGTCGACGAATGGCGGCATCGATTTCGATCCGCAACAGACGGTGGTCATCGCATGAATTCCGAACGGCCCATCGACAACGAGTCGCTGGCCGAAGTCGGTCAAGTTGGGCTGGATCCCTGGCCCGAGGATAACAATCGCTACCTCTCGTCCTCGCTGAATTGGCTGAGGTTGAAGTTGCAGCGTGCTGCGGCTGGGCGGAATACCGGCGCGGCATTGAGCAGTGTGTCGACAACGTCTCGGGCGGCTGGAGAAGCGGAGCAGAGCACCCCGCTCCGGAAACCCCCTCGCTGGTACCAGCGCTCATCCGTGCCGTCGTCGTCAGCTGAATCCGCGCCATTTGGAGCGACAGCGCCAGCAAAAATAATTGCAATTCTGGACACGACGTCAGCTCTGCATGCACTCGATTCGGAAATTGAATCTGCCGCGGAAGAACGTCAGCGCTGCGCACAGGTTGAGCGTGCTCCCGCGCTGCCGATGCTTGCGCAGCAGTTGGGCTTGTCGCCATTCGAAACCGACATCCTTCTGCTGTGCACGGCGATGGAACTCGATCCGTCGGTTCCCACGCTGATCTCGGCGGCACAGGGCGGCGGTCACGCACAGCCCAGCTTTTCGCTCGCGATGCAGATTTTCGATCAACCGAGCTGGGACGCGCTGGCGCCACAACGTCCCTTGCGCTATCTGCGCCTGCTCGAGATCAATCAGCCCGGCGCGATGCCGCTGACGGCCGCCGCTCTGCGCATTGACGAGCGCATCGTCAATACCATCAAGGGCTTGAATCTGATCGACGAGCGGCTCGCAGGCATTCTCACGCGGGTCGAGCCCCTGCCCGCGATTTCCGAATCGCAGAATGAGCGGGTCGAGGCCGCGCTCGCTACGCTGCGCGCCATCGACCGAAATTCCGATCTGCCCACCATGCAACTGCTCGGCCACGATCCCGGCAGTCGTCGCGCCATCGCAGCGCATGTTGCCGACGCGCTCGGCCGCGACTTGCATGTCGTGCTGGCAGAGTCGTTGCCGACGCCGCGCGCCGAGATCGAGACGTTGGCGCGCCTTTGGCAGCGCGAAAGCCTGCTGCTTCCGGTAGCCCTGTACGTGGAAGCGGATGCCATCGACACTTCGCAGACAGACGGCCAGGCCGCACTTCGCACTCTGCTCGGGCAGCCGCTGGGCCTGTGTTTCGTCGGCTTGCGCGAAACGCCGCTGCGCCTGGTTCAGGCACAGTGGACAACAGAGGCGCCAATGCCGACGCCTGGCGAGCAACACGCGGCCTGGCTGGAAGCGTTGCCCGAAGCAATGGATTCGGAAACATGCGAGCGTCAGGCCGAGGCCCTGTCAGGGCACTATCGGCTCAATCTCGACCAGATCGGCAAGACCGCTTCAATCGCCGCGCTACGGGGAACAGAGCCCTGGGATGAATGCCGCGATCTGTCGCTGTCTCGTCTGGATTCCCTCGCCCAGCGACTCGATCCGAAGGCGCACTGGGACGATCTCATCGTGAGCGATGAGGCCGCCGCGCTACTTCGGCAGATCACCGGCCAGGTCCACGAGCGTCATCGCGTTTATCAGCAGTGGGGCTTTGCCGAACGAATGAACCGCGGCATGGGCATCAGCGCGCTGTTCGCTGGAGAGAGCGGCACCGGCAAGACCATGGCCGCCGAAGTCATCGCCAACGAATTGCGCATGCATCTCTACCGGATCGACCTGTCCTCAGTAGTCAGCAAGTACATCGGCGAAACGGAAAAGAATCTCCGTCGCCTTTTCGATGCCGCCGAACAGGGCGGTGCGATCCTGTTGTTCGACGAGGCAGACGCGCTGTTTGGCAAACGCAGCGAGGTCAAGGACAGCCACGATCGTTACGCGAACATCGAGATCAACTATCTGCTGCAGCGTATGGAGGCATTCTCGGGCCTCGCCATTCTCGCCACCAACATGAAATCCGCGCTCGACACGGCTTTCATGCGGCGTCTGCGCTTCGTCGTCACCTTCCAGTTTCCGGGTCCGAACGAGCGCGAGAAGATCTGGCGAAATGCCTTCGCTCCCGGTGTCCCTCGCGAAGATCTCGACTACGGTCGTCTCGCGCGCTTCAGCCTGTCCGGCGGAAACATTCACAGCGTCGCACTGAATGCCACCTTCGCCGCTGCTGGCAACCGTGGCGCGGTATCGATGCCTCTGTTGATAGGTTCCATTCGTACCGAACTGCGCAAGCTCGACAAGCCGGTCAACGAAAGCGAGTTCCGCGACCTTGCATCCCGGGAAGCAGAACGATGACCATCAAGCTGCACATCGAGCGCATCGTGCTGAGCGGCATATCGCTCAATGCCGGACAGCAGCGCGAATTCGGCCACGCACTGAGCGTGGAGTTGAGCCGCCTGATGACACTTCAGCAGCGGATGTCCGCAACTGCCGACAGTGAAATCCGACGAATGGTCGCGCCCACCATCACCCTGCGCGGCAGCCCGAAAAGGCTGGGGCAGTCGGTCGCACGTTCCCTGGCACGGACCCTGCGCAAATGAACAAGTCGGCGTCGTTATCGGCGAATTCCGCGCTGCTGATGGCACAGCAAACCGCGCTGACACGCAAATGCGATTGCGGCAATCACACGATCGCCGGCGGCGAGTGCGAGCAATGCAAACATCATGCACACGCGTTGCCTGCGGCCGGCTCGCAAGCTGCGCCGGGAATGCCCGTCACCGGCGGATCCGCGAACTTCGCAACGCAGGCAGCCGCACATTCACTCGCGGGTCCGTCGAATCCTGCCGTGCACCTATTCGCCCAACAGCCAGTCCGTTCCTTTCCGCAGATGTCCCCGATCACGCGCGCGCATCGATCACCCGCACCGATGCCCCCCGCGACCTTACCTTCGCGAATCGATGGGCCTCGCCACCACGAGCACGAGGCCGATGGTGTTGCCGGTGCCGTATTGCAGAGGCTCGACCGTCCTTCTTCCCTCCAGCGCGACGCGAGTGCGCAGGACGAGCAGGGGCCGGCGGCGCACGTTTCCGAACTCGGCGTCGGTCAACCCATGTCGGGAACACTGCGCAAGCAGTTCGAAACTGCGTTCTCATGGGATTTTTCCGGCGTCCGCCTGCATACCGACAGCCGTGCCGACGCAGCGTCATCCCGCCTCGGCGCGCGCGCGTTCGCGTATGGCCGCAATCTGGTCTTCGGCGACAAGGTCGGCAACCCGGAAGCCTCCGAGCATCGGTCGCTACTGGCGCATGAGTTGACCCATGTGGTGCAACAGGATCTGGGTGCGGGTGCCAAGCCAAGCGGTTCCGGCTTGTCGCAAAGCCTGTCCGCGGCGCCGGCAATGGCGATGGCCGCGCCGCTCGTCACCAATGTAGCCACCTCTGCCGCTGAACTCGGCGTCGGCGGTGGCGATATCACTGCAACCGCCACTGTGGCCGGTCGCGGCACTGCCTTGACGTGGACCATCAATCCCGGCGGCGTTGTACCTGCAGGCGTGAGCGTTACCGGCACCGGACGCCGGGTCAGAATTCGTGCGGCGCAACCGCCTGCCGGAACCGTTGTCGGCGGCGTGCCGTTGACGATTCGCGCCGCCGTTGCCGGAACGCCCGGCGACAACGCCAACTCCGCAGCGGTGCAACTCGTGCAAGTAGTCAGTGCGACCTATGCTGCCGCACCGGCGCTAGTTGCTGTGCCGTCGCTCGTCCCTGGCGCACCACCGGGCAACACCGCCGAGCCCAATCGCGATGGTATCAACGGCAATACGGCTTTAGTCAATGCAATCACGGCGCCGGCAGGCCGCCCTGTCACCGTCGCATTCCGGCGCTCGCTGGGCGCAGCTTTGGCTGGCGCGACGATCACACCGAGCACACAAACTGGAGATATTCGGCTTCGCATCTCCGACACGACAACGCGAGCCAGGCTCAACGAAGCGCAGCCGGTTGCGGCCGCTGTGGTGGGGGCATCGGCCTTGATGGCCGAATTGACCGTGAATGCGGTACCGACCCGCGTCAGCGCATTGGCCACGGCCGGTCCCGGTGGTCCATATGGGGTCCGGAATCGCATTACCTTCACCTCGTCCGATGCAGCGCATGCGCCGTTGCGGCGAATCGTGGGCGAACTGATCACGCTCAACCGCAACGATTTCAATCTCGCTCCAGTCAATCCTCCGATTGGTTTCAACAACGCGTTCAATCTCGCGCTGGCGGTACCAGCCAACGCTTGGACCGATCAGTTGATTACTCCGATAGGGCTGCCGAACATCGTCGATGGTCTCCCCGCAATCGATGTCAATCGTTTTGTCGGAACGGGCGTGCCGCAACTGCCGAGATTTTGGAATTTTCGACAGCGGTTTCAATATGCCTCATGGCGGGGCGCCGGCGCCGTGGTCAGCAGGACCATTGCCGATGGCGTGCATCTGCGTTCACTCCGCGGCAGCCCACCGGCCGCTTTCCAATTTCGTACCGAACATCGCTTCGGTGGTGTCGCCGCACCGCCCCGCAATGAACCCTATGCCGGCAACCCACTGATCATCTTCAGCGCTGTCACCGCCAGACCCAATGCTGTCGGGGCGACAGCATTGGCTGCCGATGGAGTGGCCACCGCGAACCTCACCGTCACCTCGACCGTGGCCGGACGCAGTGCCAACTGGACGGTGCGCGCTGGCGATAGCACTGTAACCGCGGGAAACCCGGCGCTATTACCCGCACCCGCTCGACTTACTGCAGGTTTGCGCGCCGGCATATTCGGGTTGCGCGCCGCCGATACCATTTTCGCGAATCGCAGATCCGACGGTACCGTGCGCATCGAAGCGGTGCGCTTGCGCAACATGCGCGCCGCACCGGGCCGTGTGGCCGCAGGCACGCTGACTTCGGTCGTGTCATTGAACGCCAATCCGGGCGGGCGCGTCGTAAATTTCGCGGTCGATGCCGTCGCGGCAGCGGCCGGCGTCACCGTGGTTCGCAACCCCGCGGCGCCAGGCGTCGCAGTTACAGCAACCGTCACGCGCCCTGCGGCGTTCACGGGCAACGTAAACGTCACCGCAACTGACACGATCCTTGCTGCTCGCAACGCCAACGTGAGGATTCGATTCCTATGAGTCGTCATCCACAGGAAGTTCGCCAAGCGGACCAAACGCTGGATCTCGGTTCGACCCAAGCGCGCGTGGGCTTCCGGTTGCAGGAAGGCCTTCTACTTGCGGGTGGTCCGATCGAAATGACCTTTCTGGTCGATATGCATGGGCACAGCGAACGCATGCTCGCGGTGAGCGGCGACAGCATGCGTCAGCGCCCCGGACAATTTGCCTTCGAAGCTTCGATGTCGGGTCGCGCCCTGCCTGACCCCTTGGCGATGTTGCCTGACATGGGCGGACCAATCTCAGTGATCACAATCTCCGCAGCCTCCTGTTGGCGGCAACCGCTGCTGTTGAATCAATTCGTCGCACTGGAGCAAGCGCGCCAACAGCTCGCGGACGGCGAACAAGGCCACATCTTGCTGAGCTGCCGACGTCGCGTGAAATTTGCCGACAACGAGAGCCAAGCCTTGCGCGAGGACGATGGGCAACTGGTCGACGTAGCCCTCGCCTTCGACGTGTCCCGGAACGATGCCGCACTGTCGGCACTGACTGCGGGATGGCTATCCGACGTTTTCGATGGCCCGCTGGATCTGCGTGAACCAGCGCTCGCAAAATTGTTCGCGATGCGGGGTGCGGCGCGTGCACAGATCGATGCGTTGACCCGCCATCCGGATCACTCCGTTGCGAGCCGCGCAGAACAGGCGCTGATAGCCATCAGCCGCAACGCGAACGAAACGTCATGAACGAATTTCGGCAAATACGGTGGCATTTTCAGTTTGTTTACCTCCCTTTCGTTGATCCAATGAGCCACCAGGCGCAGCGGAGCAGCAGCTCATGAGCGGATTTTCGCGATCACCGAAACTGCTGCGCGGCGGGCTCGTTTTGCTCGATCCGGTCAGCGGCAACGTGCTGCGGATCATCGGGCTGCAGTACAACCCCGACACGATGACGAGGACCCTGCAGGTAAAGGGCGTCGGTGCCGAATCAGGCGATCGAATGGAGGCACTGCGCTTGAAGGGGCCGCCCGTGGAGACGATCAAGCTCGAGGCCGAGATTGACGCCACCGATGCACTGGAAGCTGCGCAATCACCAACCACCACGCAGGGGTTGCATCCGCAGATCGCGGCGATCGAATCGCTTGTACATCCGGCCAGCAGCGATCTTTTCGCGGCCAACGCGGTGGCCGGTTCCGGCTCACTGGAAATCGCGCCGGCGATGTCGCCGTTGTCGATCTTCGTATTCGGGCCGAACCGCATCGTGCCGGTGCGCATCACCGAGTTGAGCATCACCGAAGAGGCGTTCGACACTGCGCTCAATCCGATCCGGGCCAAGCTCAGTCTCGGCCTGCGCGTATTGAGCGTGGACGACATCGGATTCGACAGCAAGGCTGGCGGGCTGTTCATGAGTTATCTGCAAGCGAAGGAACGACTCGCGGCGCAGGCTGCGGGCGTGGACTTCCGTTCGCTCGGCATACCGGGCGTGTTCTGAATGATGGATCTGGTTGCACGCGGTCTGTGAGCGCAGCGGCCAAGGAGAAGGAACGATGGCGAACTACGACTTTCCACCGACCAGCCGTTACTACAACGTGGCGATTGCCACGCGTGTCGAAGCGGATGGAACGATCGTCCCCTATCTGCGGCGGCGCTTCCTGCCCGCGCCGGAGAAATTCGTGTTGCTGCGCGAATATCGGGTCTGCGACGGTGAACGACCCGATCATATCGCCGGTCGCGAACTCGGCGACCCCGAGGCGTTCTGGCGCCTGTGCGATGCGAACGGGGTGATGCGTCCGGAGGAACTGACCGATACGGTCGGTGAAACCGTACGCATCACCCTGCCCGATGGCGTGCCAGCGCCGGCGCGGATGTAGACGGTGCTGCAGGGCATCCATCTGACCCTGATGATCGGGCCCGCTGTGCCGATTCCGGCACCTCGCGTCGTGCTGGATGCGGTGCAGAGTATCGACATCACCAGCGGCGCGGACAAGAGCGGATTCCAGGTCACCTTCGCGATCAGCAAGGATTCGCTGCTGCTGACGACGTTGTTGCCGGCCGGCTATTTCGATCCGATCACCACGCGAGTGATCGTTATGGTGACGCTGGGCGGATTTCCGCACGTGCTGATGGATGGCCTGGTCACCCGACAGGAGCTCGGGCCCAGCAACGAACCCGGGCAATCGATACTGACCATCACCGGGGACGATCTGAGCACGGCGATGGACCTGATCGAGCTGGCGATTCCTTACCCCAATATGTCCTCGACCGTGCAGGCGTATCTGACCCTCACCAAATACCTGGCATTGGGCATCGTGCCGATCGTGATCCCGCCGTTCATTCCGGCGCAACCACTTATGACCAACAAGATCGAGTCGCAGAACGGGACTGATCTGCAGCACCTGAAGACGATTGCCGATGACAGCGGCTACGTTTTCTATGTCGAACCGGGGCCGCTGCCGGGGCAGAGCATCGCCTACCTCGGTCCGAACATCCGCATTCCGGTGCCGCAGCCCGCGCTCAACGTGAATATGGATGCGCATACGAATATCGAGTCAATGTCGTTCTCGCTTGACGGATTGGCCAAGGAAACGATGCTGGTCACGGTCAACGATCCGATATCTGGCCGCGTTCCGATTACCTTGCCGATTCCGGCCGTCAACATTTTCCAACCGCCACTTGGCGCGCGTCCGACGCCGCCGTTGAAGATGGTGATGTCGCACGACACAGGTGGCAATTCGATTCCCCTGACCCTGCAGAAGATGCTTGGCCGGATGCTCAAGGGATCGGCGAACGCGATCACCGTCTCCGGATCGCTCGATGTGCTTC
>JBDTCQ010000180.1:0-5223 GCA_039923515.1 Dokdonella sp. | reverse complement strand
GATGAAGCGGATCAAATCGCAATTTGATCCGGAAGGGATTTTGAATCCTGGCAAGTTGTTGCCAGACTAATTGGGGTGCGGCATGAATGCCGTTTTTTCCATTCGCCCCACTCGCTGTGTGTCGCGCTTCAACAGAGGTTTTCGTGGAAGCGACTTCAGTCGCTCGCACGAAGAACATGAATCGAGGCCCAGCGGAACCCTGCCGGACGATCGAAATCGTTCCTACAAAAATTCAGACCAAACCCGAAAACCTCAACAACACGGCAAGCACGATCGCCGCATAGGCACCCGCCAGAACATCATCGAGCATCACCCCAAACCCGCCCTTGACCCGCCGATCCGCCCAAGAACAAGGCCAAGGTTTCCACACATCAAACAAGCGAAACAAAAAGAACCCGACAAGGATCCAGGCCCAATGTGCCGGCCAGATCAACAGCGGCAGTAAAGTAATCCACTGACCGACGAACTCATCCCAGACAATCACGCCGGGATCACTGATATGCAGGCGCTCGATGACGATATTGGATGCCCAGACGCCGATCAGGAATGCCAAAACAATGATGCCCAAGACCCATGGAATGGACAGTTCGCGCAGGAACAACCACGGTACAAGCGCCGCAGCAGAACCGGCCGTGCCAGACGCGAACGGACTGAATCCCGAGCCGAATCCGCTGGCAATCCAACCGGCTGGATGACCGAGCACGGCGCGGCGTTGGCGCGCATCTAGCTTCATGCGAAATGCTCCCAGCCCTTGCCTTGAACCTGCTTGCGTTTGCCCTTTCGATCGAGCACGTGCACACCCGTCTCGGCAACGACGCGGCCAATGCGGGTAACCCTGCAACCAGCAAGCGACATGGCCGCCAATACGGCACCTATATTCGATTCGGGCACGCTGCACACCAGTTCGTAATCGTCACCGCCCGTCATCTGCAGAACATGGCAGGTATCGGCATCGAAGCGCTCGAACAAGGCTGTCGAACCGGGCAGGCAATCCTCGCCGATTTCGATGCCTACGCCGCTGGCGCTGGCGATATGGCCGAGATCGGCCAGCAAGCCATCCGAAATATCGATGCAGGCATTGGCCAGATTACGCAAGGCAACTCCGGCGGCCACGCGCGGCTGTGGGCGATTGAGACGCGAGATCAACATGGCGCAGGCAACATCGATCGGCGGCGACTCTGCATCGTGTGACTGCAAACAGCGCAGTCCGGCTGCGGCATCACCGAGCGTGCCAGTAGCAAAGATGACATCACCGACCTTGGCCGCGTCGCGACGCAAGGCTTGTCCGGTTGGGACGAAGCCATGCGCGACCACCGTGATGGTCAGCGGTCCGCTGGTGGTGTCACCGCCAATCAAGTCGAGTTGATACTGCGTGGCCAGTTCGGCAAATCCATCGACGAAGCGCGTGATGAAATCGGCATTTGCCGATGGCAGGGTCAAGCTGAGCAAGGCCCACGCCGGCTCCGCGCCCATCGCGGCGAGATCGCTGAGATTCACCGCCAGCGATTTCCAGCCGATGTCGGCGGGATCGGTATCCAGCGGGAAATGCACTCCGGCAACCAGCGTGTCAGCACAGATCACAAGCTCGTGACCAGTTGGAACTGCGACTACGGCCGCATCGTCGCCGATGCCGAGCCGCACATCGGCACGGGATACCTTGCAGCGTTGCTTGATGAGTTCTATCAGATCGAATTCGGCCATCTCGTTGGTCGCATCGGGAACGAGCGCCTAGCCTCAGCGTCCCTTGTGCCGATATTCGGCTTCACGCCACTGCGCGGCCAGCTTGTCGAGCACGCCATTGACATAGGTGTGGCCTTGATCGGCACCAAATCGTTTGGTCACCTCAAGCGCCTCGTTGATGATCACGCGATAAGGGACGTCCGGGCGATAGCGCATTTCGTAGGCGGCGATGCGCATGACCGCGCGCTCGATCGGATCGACTTCGACAATTTCACGATCAATGTAGGTGCGGATGCCGGCATCGAGCTCGGCCAGGTTCTTTTCGACGCCACGCAGCAAGTCCTCGAAATACTCGAGATCGGCGATCTCCATGTCCTGCTCATGACGGAACTGCTCGATGACCTGGATCATGCGATTGCCACCGACTTGCCAAGCATAGATTGCCTGCAACGCACGTCGACGTGAACGCGAACGCGCGGCAAGGTCGACGCTTTCGGGGCGATGCGAATTCTTCACAGACTTCTCCAGAGATCGATCATTTCGAGCGCGGCCAGAGCGATCTCCTCGCCCTTGTTTCCATGCTTGCCGCCAGCGCGCGCTTCGGCATCGGCATGATGTTCGACAGCAAGGACCCCGTTCAAAACGGGCAAACGGTATTCAATGCCGACGCGCATCAGGCCATTGGCGCAACCATCGGCGACATGCTCATAGTGGCGCGTATCGCCACGCACCACGCAACCCAACGCCAGAATCGCTGCATGCTGACCCGCAGCGGCGAGACGCGCTGCCGCGAGCGGAATTTCCCAAGCTCCCGGCACGCGCACCAGATCCATCGCCGACGCGACAACGCCATGCTCGATCAGGGCGCTTTGGGCACCCTCGATGAGCACCTCGACGATGCGCGGATTCCAGCGGCTCGCGATGATCGCAAGGCGGGTTTCGGGATGGGCACGCACGGTGCCGCAGATGACGGCCATCGGATCCTGACTAGGAAAGCACGGCCGAAATAAGGCCAGCGGAGGCGCGCAGTCTAACGGACTGATGTCCCCGCCCAAAGTGCCAAACAGGAATCGAACACGTCGCGCAGCGTGCGCAAGCTGGAATCCGCGGCCCTCGCATCGTTGCCAAACCTGATGAAAGGCGCATAGCGCTGGTCTTGTTGGGATCATGCCACCCATAACCTCTGCGCAATACTTGTCCGGGTCAGCTTTGCTACCCTGCAAAACCCCGCGCAGGTGTGTATGATGCGCGCCCCATTCATCCATCCATCCGCATTGAAGGATATATGACGAAATGAGCAGCACCCTGTTCACCTCCGAATCGGTTTCCGAAGGCCATCCCGACAAAGTCGCCGACCAGATTTCCGATGCCGTGCTTGACGCGATCCTGCTGCAAGACAAACGCGCCCGTGTCGCTTGCGAAACCATGGTCAAGACCGGCGTTGCCATCGTCGCTGGCGAGGTGACCACGAGTGCCTGGATCGATCTTGAAACGCTCACGCGCAAGGTCATTCTCGATATCGGCTACGACAGCTCGCAGGTCGGATTCGACGGCGAGACCTGCGGCGTGCTCAATCTGATTGGCAAGCAATCGCCTGACATCAATCAAGGTGTTGATCGCAAGAAGCCGGAAGAACAAGGCGCGGGCGACCAGGGCCTGATGTTCGGCTATGCGACCAACGAAACGAAGGACTTCATGCCGGCGGCGATCTACTACGCGCATCGCCTGGTCGAGCAGCAGGCCAAGGTGCGCAAGAAGAAGAACTCGCCGCTGGCGTGGCTGCGCCCGGATGCAAAATCCCAGGTCACCCTGCGCTACGAGGACGACAAAGCGGTCGCCATCGACGCCGTGGTGCTTTCGACCCAGCATGATCCTTCGGTCAAGCAGAAGGATCTGGTCGAAGCCGTGCGCGAGTACATCCTCAAGCCGGTGCTGCCGGCCAAGTGGCTGCACAAGGGAACCAAGTACCACATCAATCCGACCGGCAAGTTTGTCATCGGCGGTCCGGTTGGCGACTGCGGCCTGACCGGCCGCAAGATCATCGTTGATACCTACGGCGGCTGGGCCCGTCACGGCGGTGGCGCGTTCTCGGGCAAGGATCCGTCCAAGGTCGATCGCTCGGCTGCCTACGCCGCGCGCTATGTGGCCAAGAATATCGTCGCTGCCGGCATTGCCGATCGTTGCGAAGTCCAGGTCAGCTACGCGATCGGCGTAGCCGAACCAACCTCGATCTCGGTGACCACCTTCGGCACCGGCAAGATCAGCGACGAGAAGATCGAGAAGCTGATCCGCAAGCATTTCGACCTGCGTCCGTACGGCATCATCAAGATGCTCGATCTGGTTCATCCGATGTACCAGCGTACCGCCAGCTACGGCCACTTCGGACGCACGCCGGAACTGGTCACGCTCGCCGACGGCTCGTCGTTCACCACGTTCTCGTGGGAAAAGACCGACAAGGCCGAGATGTTGCGCAGCGATGCCAAGCTGAAATAGTCCAACCTGCTTGCAAATAGAGGTTTGTTGACCGAAACGGGCCGCCAATAGCGGTCCGTTTTACTTTCATGCCCACTGACTTGCAGAAACGGCACACCAACAATTGGGCGGTGCAGAGAAGCTTGCGAAAAGACTGGGCCAATCGGAATTGCCCTTCCAAATGCGCGGGGCTAACGGCTGAGTCAAGACGCATACTTCACACGTCGGATACATGGCATTGGTATGCCGAAACAATAGAGGATCTTCGTGCAAGCCAGTGGGTGATTCTGTAGCGTTGGTCACGGCTAAAACGATGCAGAACCCAACAAGGTTTTGCGGATTACAGCGTGGTCCAGCAATCTGATTTGCCTTGTTGGCGGTGACTTGAGTGAGGCATCCTCGGCGTTTGCTGGCCGCCTGTCGATTCCCCCCTTCACCCCCAAGACTGACGCATCGTTCGGGAGTGCGGCGCATTCTTCGCACGTGGGTTCCGCAGGTTGGTTCTGAGCGCAGCGAAGCCCAACGAGGCGCAATCTTCCCTCCGCGTGACGTCGAACATGCCAGAACAGCCGTTGGGCTTCGCTGCGCTCAGCACCAACCTACGATGGAAAGCGCTCAGCGGAAATTTGCCGAAAAAGCTACGGATTGTGACCGAACGACCCACACGATTTCACCAAAACCCACAATAGTTGGTGCCAAGAGATTCGTGGGCCAGGGATTACTTCCCTGTATTTCGCCTCGTTCCATCGACCGTTGGACACCCAGCGCAGCCCGCTGATTTTGAGCTCTGGACATCGTCGGTGCTGGCGATGTCCAGACTTGGCATCTTTCAACAGATCACAGCGATTTCAGATACTGCTCAAGATCCTCGACATCCGTCGGTGACAAACCCAGTTGTTTACGCGAGTTGTATTTGTTGACGACATCCATAAGCGTCGCTGCGCTGCCGTTGTGGAAGTACGGGGGGTGCTGCCAAATTCCTTTCAACGGAGCAGTACGGTACATCTTGGTCGCGCTACGTGATGCATAACTGGGGACACCATTGGCTTCAGGCTCACTGACGACTTCACT
>JBDTCQ010000179.1:0-3832 GCA_039923515.1 Dokdonella sp. | reverse complement strand
CCTGTTCACGCAAAGCGATTGCCTGGTTGATCGCGGTACGCGCCCCATCCGGCCGCCCCTGCTTCATCAGGACATTGGCCAGGTTGTTCTGGCACATCGACAACCAGATACGCCACTCGCCCTGCGCGCCAGTGAAAACCGCGATCGCGCCTCTCAAGACTGTTTCGGCTTCCGGATATTTCTCCGCCAACGACAGTGCGTTGACGAGATTGAGGGCGCTCTTGGCCGTTTCCGGATTATCAGCGCCATACAACTTGGTGCGAATTTCCAGTCCTTCGCGCCATGCGTCTACCGCTTCGTCCGTGCGATACAGGAGCGACAGCACGGCTCCGAGATTGGTGAGATGGACGGCCAGGGCGCGGTGTGGACCTGCATACACTTTTCGATCTACCGCGATGGCCTCTTCGATGAGAGGCACCGCGTCTTCGTAACGGCCGAGATTGAGAAATGCCACGACAATGTTTGAAGCGACCACCGCTATGTCTGCGTGCGCACCCTGGTGGATGCGGCGCTGGATTTCGAGTGCCTCACGCTGTGGAACAAGCGATTGCTCAAACTTGCCCTGCTGCATCAGCGTAGCGCCGAGGTCACCCAGCGCATCAGCCAATCGCGCACCCGGCGGAACTTCGACACGTCGAAATTGGGCCACGGCATTCTCTGATTCGAGAACACCTTCCTCGATCTGATTGTCGGAGGCGAGGGCTCTGCCGAGTACCTGATGCAATCGGGCCTCGCGCGCCAGATCGCGCCCATCGATATCCGCCAAGCCTTCACGCAACAGTTTTTCCGCTTCGGGGAATTGACTCTTTTCTACAAGAACTTGCGCAAGCTCTCGAAGCGTATCGGCTCGCTTCAACGCGCTGGCACCCGATCCAGCGCTTTCCAGGGTCAGCGCCTGGCGCAGCAGCGGCTCGGCTGCGTCGTACAAGGCCAACTGGTTATGGATGCGGCCCAGTGTGGTCAGCATCTCGGCACGCAGATCCGGCTGATCGGCCATCTCACCCTGGATCTTTTCCACGCCGCGCGCCAGCAGATCCCGCGTACTCGGGACGTCATCCGTTGAGACGCCGGGCGTGTTGTTGTCAAACAGGCTGAGCAGGAAGGTTTTCACCGCGGTTGCCCGCTCGGCCTCACGCAAAGCTTCACGCGACTTCCACAGCACGCCGCCCACGCCCGCGACCAACAGCAAGAACGCAAGGCTCGCGAACGCCACCGCGACTCGATTGCGTTGCACGAATTTGCCGAACCGGTAGCCAAAGCGATTCGCGGTGACGCGCACCGGCGCGCCGCCGAGCCATCGAGTGAGATCATCGGCGAATGCCTGCACCGTCTCGTAACGACGCTCGGGTTCCTTTGCAAGTGCTTTTTCGAGGATGCGCGTGAGATCTCCACGTACCAGCCGTCGGTAGCCGCGCAATCCCGTTTTACGCGCGGCAAGCCGCAAATCAACGCTGCTCGACGTATCTGCCTCGACCCGCGAGATGGCGCTGGCGAGCGCTTGCGGTGGTGTTTGTGCCACCGTGCGCGCGGCCGCTTCCGGATCAGTGCGATCCAGCGCGTACGGTAGAACTCCGGCCACCAGTTCATAGGCGAGCACGCCCAGTGCATAGACATCGGCTGGAATTCCGACCACGCCGCCGGCGAACTGCTCGGGGGCCGCGTACTCGGGTGTCATCGCATGGCGATCGCTGATCGTCGTCGGCGAGTCCCCTTCATCCGGGTCACCGGCGAGCAGACCTGCCACTCCGAAATCGAGCAGTCGCACCGCGCCTGAGTCATCGACCAATACGTTGCCCGGCTTCAAATCGCGATGCACAATCAGGCGTGTATGCGCGTATTGAACCGCGGCACAGACATCAAGAAAGAGCTTCATGCGTTGCCGCACAGAGAGTCGCTGCGTGTCGCACCAGCGCGTGATCGACTCGCCGCGCACAAATTCGAGGGCAAACCACGGTCGACCTTCCGCGGCCACGCCACCATCGATGAAGCGCGCAAGATTGGGATGAGAGAGGCGTGCAAGGATGCGCCGCTCACGCAGAAACCGTGCATGCACATCATCAAAATCGTAGCCACGCCGAATCAACTTGATCGCGACAGCCTGGGTGAAGTCAGAACCTTCGCGTACGCCGCGATAGACGATACCCATGCCGCCACGGCCGATGCGCTCGGCGACCCGAAATGGGCCGAGCAAGCTGCCGATCAGGGCGTCATCGGGATTCTGTGAATGTGCGCTCGCAGATTCTCCGAGCGTATCCAGCGTCTGCCACGCGTCGTCGTCCACCCCGTGGCGTTCGGCAAGAGCGATTCGCGCCAGCATTGCCTGGACACGTTCGCGCAAGGCCGTGTTGCCCTGACATCGCGCACTGAGGAAACTTTCGCGCTCGCTGGGATCCGTATCCAGCGCATCACGGAGGATCTGTAGTGCTTCTTGTTCCTTGGGAATCATCAGTCCCCCGATTGTGAATGCGCCTGCGGATAGTCCGACTCGGTAACACCTAAAGCATTACGTGGATTTCCATGCAAAGCGGACGTTGCAAGTCGGATTTCTCCAACGACACTCGTTCCAGCGCCTCCAGCCAACCCGGAGAAAAGCGACGCGGAGCGTGTGAAGACACGTGCATTGAATTGACTCAAAGTGGCCGATCGAGTCGCTCACGCAGCCACTCGCGCGCCGCTGTCCAGTCGCGATGAACGGTGCGCTCATCCAGAGCCAGGGTAGCGGCAATCTCGGCGACGCTCAGCCCCATGAAATAGCGCAGCTCAACCACTTGCGACATGCGCTGGTGCGCGCCTTCGAGTTCATCAAGGGCGCTATCAAGCATGGCCAGGTCGGTACCATCTGGGATCGGCAATTCCAGCGCTTCGGTGAAATCGTCTCGAATCCAGCGACCGCCTCGTTTTTCCGTGTTCGCCTTGCGCGCCCGATCGACGAGGATCTGGCGCATCATTCGCGCCGAAGCGTTGAGCAAATGCGAGGAGTCTTCAAACGCGCTGGGTGGCCGCCCCAGCAAACGCAAGATGACGTCATGCACGAGAGCTGTGGTTTGCAGGGTCGCGTGGCCAGGCGTTGAGCGAAGCTCGCGCGAAGCCAGACGCCGCAAATCCGAGTAAACAAGCGGCAACAAGCGATCGAGAGCCGCACTGTCTCCTTCGCTCCAGCGCTGCAACAACCGGGTGACGCTGTCATGGGACGACTCGGCCATGCGCGCACGGTAACTGCAAGCGCATGTGCCTGCCAAGCACCAATAGCTGAAAACAGGATGCGTGCCCTTGAGAGCCTTCAACGGTGCCGGATCGTCCCTGATCCGCACCGCAAGGTAAAAGCTTTCTTATTGATCGCTGCCTGATCCAAAACCACTAGCGAAGATGCGATCGGCAGATAACGGTATGAAGCGGCCGGACAAGTAGCTCAAGGTGTTTCCCGCGTTTGTGTCGCGGCCATAACCGGAAACGGTAAACGGTGAGGCAACCAGCGGCCCACCGTAGATGCCCGCCAGGATCGCATCCCCGGCGCGACTGCCGTCGGCGCGTTTCACCGGGTAGCTCTTGAAACTGAGTACAGATCCATCGACGGCGTTGACCACGGCCAGCATCGGATCGACCAGATAATTGGAGCTGATGCTTTTGGAACCTTGATAGCCCACAACGCCGATCCGTCCCCCTGTTGCGGAAATGGCGTAAGGCACGGTCGTTTGGCCACCAAATTCAACGCATTGCAAAACGTCGCCTTGCCCGCCGAACACGATTTTGCCGCCCCATCCGAATGCCCCAACGTATTGACCGGTTGCCCCATTGATTTTTGCCAGGCCACCACCCGCAAAGCATTTGCGGG
>JBDTCQ010000178.1:0-4450 GCA_039923515.1 Dokdonella sp. | reverse complement strand
GATATCGAAAGCGCCCGCGATCGGTGTCGTTGCCACGCCGTCCGTGTGGATGCCGATCTTCTCGAGCGTCTGCGGGATTGTCACGAACATGCCAAAGATGCCGATCGATCCGGTGATCGTGGTTGGTTGCGCCCAAATCTCGTCCGCATTCATCGAGATCCAGTAGCCGCCGCTGGCGGCGACATCGCCCATCGAGACAATCACGGGCTTGCCCGCTGCCTGGATCTGCTCGATTTCGCGACGGATGATTTCCGACGCATAGGCATCCCCGCCCGGCGAATCGACGCGCAGCACGACCGCCTTGATCTGCTCGTCCTCGCGCACCTCGCGGAGCAGGCGTGCCGTGGTGATGGCGCCGACGTTGCCTTGCGCCTGCTCGCCCTGGACGATTTCACCCTGGGCGACGACTACGGCCACCTGCGGCCGCGCATCCGGCAGGTTGCCCGCACCTTGCATGCCGAGATAGTTCGACCAGTTGACCTGACGGAAGGTCTCGCCGCTGTCGTCGGGTTTGCCGAGATCGCTGAGCAGCTTGCGCGCCTGGCTACGCGTAGCGAGTTTGTCGACCAAGCCGCGATCGAGCGCGAGCTTGGCCAGATCGCCGTTGAACTTCGGCACGAGGGTGTCGAGATGGGCGACGTCATCGGTCAGCGCGGCCGGATCGAGTTTGCGCATCGCCGCGACCTCATCAAGGAACTCGTTCCAGATGCCGCCCATCCAGAACAGATCGGCCTGTTTCGCGGCGTCCGAGGCCTGATTGAGGATGTAGGGTTCACCGGCCGATTTGTACTGGCCAACCCGGATCAGATGAACATCGACGCCAAGCCTGTCGAGCGCATCGCGGTAATAGCTGCGGTAACTGGCGAAGCCTTCAAGCAGGACCGAGCCTTGCGGGTCCAGCAGGATCTGGTCGGCATGCGCGGCCAGGTAGTACTGGCCCTGTTCCATGCCCTCGGAAACGACGACGACATCTTTCTTCGTCGCGCGAAAGCGATCCAGGGCCTGGCCGAGTTCGCGCATGGTTGAGACGCCGGCCGACATCTGATCGGGGACGAGGACAATGCGCGCGATGCGCTTGTCGCTTGCGGCGGCGTCGATCACGCGCAGCAGGTCGCGCAACTGAACTTCCTTGGCGGTGTTTCCGGAGAGGCCGGCAAGTGCCCGCTCACCGGGGTCGGTGCTGTATTGCTCGACAATCGCACCCTGCGGATCGAGCACGAGCGCGGTTTGTTCGTGGATTCCCGGCGCTGAGCGGAACATCGCCGCAAACAGCACGATCAGCACAATCACGAGGATGGCGTTGAGGATCAGGCGCCGGGTGAAATTCAGGGTATTCCAGATTCCGCGCATGAGGCGGACGAATAAGCCCGGTTGGGAAGTGGACATCATTGACTCCGAATTCGATCTGCGGCGCACGTTCCGCAACTTGTGGACTTGCAGGGTAGCCGAACGCGCGTTCGGCGGCATGCGTCGATTGGAATGCCTCTCATGCGGCCGTCGGCAGTTTCAGCGCGATTGACCAGAAGCGCGAGGTCAGCAGGATCGCCGCGACGCTGAGTCCGGCAATCAGGCCCATCCACATGCCGGCTGCGCCGAGCCCGTTGGGGAAGGCCAGCCACAGGCCAAGCGGCATGCCGACGCACCAATAGGCGAAGCCCGAGATCAGCATCGGCAGGCGGGTGTCCTTGAGGCCGCGCAGCGCCCCGTTCGATGCCGCCTGTACCCCATCGGAGAGCTGGAATATCGCCGCCAGCCCGAGCAGTTGTGCGGCCAGCGCGATCACCGCGGTATCGCTGGTGTACAACGCAGCGATGCGTTCGGGCAGGCTGAACAGCAGCGCGGCAGAAAACACCTGCATGCCCACGGTCAGCAGCATGCCCACCACGGCCGCCTGACGCACGCCGTGGCCGTCGTTGCGGCCGCGCGCGTAACCGACGCGCACAGTGGTCGCCATGGCGATGCCGAGTGGCACCATGAATACGAGCGAGGCCACGTTCAGCGCAATCTGGTGACTGGCGATGATGTCGGTACCGAGCTTGCCGATAGTCAGCGCAACCGCGACAAACAAGCCGGCTTCCATGAGCAGGGTCACCGCGATCGGTCCGCCGATATCGATCAATTCGAGCAGGGTGCGCCAATCGGGTCGATCGAAGCGCGCAAGCAGGTGCAGATGGCGATAGCGCGAGCGACGGGCGACGTAGAGCGCGAACGCTGCGCACTGCAGCCACAGGACGATCGCCGTGGCGATGCCGCAGCCAAACGCACCCAACCGCGGAATGCCCAGCGCGCCGTACATCAGCACATAGCCAAGCGGGCCAAGCAGGGCGAGCCCCAGCAGGCTGAAGTACATGGTCGGGCGGGTCATGCCCATGCCCTCGCTCAAACCGCGCAGGGCGAAGAACACCGACAGCGCCGGCGCGCCCCAGGCAATTGCGCGCACGAACGAGCTGGCATCGGCGACCAGGCTTGGATCGACCCCGATCAGGCCAAACAGCATCGGGCCGATGAAGGCTGCGGCGAGGCCGAGGCCGACACCCAGTGGCAAGGCCAGCCACAGCGCCTGCCGGAACAGGGCGCCGACGTCGTGTTCGCGGCCCGCGCCGCGCAAATGGGCGACTGAAGGTTGCAGGGCCATCATCATGCCGATGATGGTGATGATCGCGAGCACCCACACATTGCTGCCGAGCGCGACTGCGCCGAGCGTGTGCGCATCGAGATGCCCGGCGAGCATGGTATCGATCAGGGTCATGCCGACGGCCGAGAGCTGACCCAGCACAAGCGGCGCGGCGAGACGCACGGTGGCATTGAATTCGTGAGGCAACCGGTGACGGTCGCTGGTCAGGGTGGCGGTCATCGGCGGCGCTTCGTGCGGTTGCGGAGTATAGCGGTGCGTCGGCAACCTGCGCGGCCGACGTCCTGCGCTCATGTTTTGCCTGAAGCGGAACGAAGCGGGTGATAGAGGTCGTATCAGGACGATTCCCCGACGGCCCCCGCTTGAGCGCCTGCTCGCGGCTGCGCTTGCACTCTTCGCGTTCGTTCAGAGTCTCGCGCCCGCGCTCGGCTTGCGCGACACTTGCGCCTGGCTGCGCGCACACGGAACGCAAAAATCACGATGACCAGCGATTTCGAATTGCCGCCACTGCCACCACCATTCCCGGCAACGGCACAGCCCGACGCTGAATTCGCCGAGCCGGCCAGCGACACACCGCCGCATAGCTGTCCCAATTGCGGGGCACCGGTGCACGGGCCGTACTGTTATGCCTGCGGTCAATCCGAAAAGGGCATGATCCGGCACCTGTCCGAAGTCATGTCGGAATTTGCCGACATTGTCTTCAACGTCGATTCGCGGATCTTCCGCTCGCTGTGGGATCTGTACATTCGGCCGGGTTATCTGACGCGCGAATACCTGGCCGGCCGCCGTGCCCGCTATGTCACACCGTTCAGGCTGTTTTTCTTCCTGTCGATCATCGCGTTCTTCTCGATGCAGATGGTGATCCCGGATATCGATCCAAAAGAAATCAAGCTGGGTTTGTCCTACGGCATCGAAGACGCGCAAACCGCCGGCGATGTGGCCAGCGCGGTCAACACGATCGTCGAGGATCTGACGAGAACGAAGCAGGTTGCCGGCATTTCGACCGAGGAGCGCACCGCGATCGATGAAAAGATCGCTGAAACCCGCAAGAGCGGGGCAGATCGACTCGAGGCGCTGAAAAACGAAGTTGAAGCGGCGCGCGCAGCCATGATTTCAGCGCCGGATGCGCCGACCGGCTCGGGCAACCCCAAGGCGGCCAGCAATGCGGGTAGCCCACGCGCCGCAGTCGCAATGGGCGAAGCCGGGCGCGACCAGGCCTCGATCGCAGCGAGTCCTGCGAAGATCGAAAAGCAGACCAATGACTGGTTCTTGTTCACGCGCCATTGGGATTCGAAGACCGATCCGGTTCAGGTGGCCTGGCTTTCGGATGGATTGAATGCCCGGCTCAATCGCACGCTCCAGCATATGCGCGGCAACATGGAAGACATGAACAAGGACCCGGGACGCATGCTCGCCGGTTTCTTCGCGGTGCTGCCGCAGACCCTGTTCGTGCTGATGCCGCTGTTCGCTGTGCTGCTCAAGGGCTGCTATCTGTTCAAGCGTCGCCTGTACATGGAGCACCTGTTGGTCGCCTTGCACAGCCATGCCTTCATCTTCCTGTCGGTGCTGGTCCTCATCGGGCTTGGTCAACTTGGTGGTCTCGCCGAAGGTCGACCGTGGCTGACCGGGCCCCTGGGCTGGCTGACCGCGCTGGCCTGGGCTTGGTTGTTCATCTATCTGTTTCTGATGCAGAAGCGGATCTATGCGCAGGGCTGGATCATGACCTTCGTGAAATATGGGGTTATCGGAATCAGCTATTCACTGATCCTGTCAGTTGCCCTCGTTCTCGCTGCATTGATCAGTCTTGCGCTGACCTGA
>JBDTCQ010000177.1:0-7198 GCA_039923515.1 Dokdonella sp. | reverse complement strand
GTGCCGGTGTTGCCGCGGTTGCGCGCACCGAACAGGTTGACCAAGGCGGTCGAATGCAGGCGCTTACCGTTGACGAGGACCAGGGTCTGATCTGAGCCGAGGCCGCGCAGAGCAGCGGAATCGACCGAGTCTGCATTGTCAGCACCGGTCTGCCGACCTGAGGTGAATGAAGGCGCGGTGTACTGCAGGGTCTGGGCGAGATCGAAGGAGGGTCCTTGCTCGGCGGCTTTCGCCATCGGCAGCACATCAACCGGGACCGCCGTGTCAGCATCGGATGCTCGGTCGTAGCGACGCGAACCGAGTACGGTCATCCCTTCGAGCTGGGTGACGCCCTCCTCCGGCGCGGGCGCTTGCGCGGTGCCTGTGCCCTGCGCCGATGCCGTCGACCCGGCACCCAATGTAGCCGTGATCGCGATGGTCGCGGCGACCAGCTTCGCACCCAGATTGTGCCCAGTACGCATGTATCAATCTCCTATACGATGAGCGTGCGAGCTTATCCTATAGAAGGGGTTTTGTGATCGCTCTATACCGGACCCTGGATTGGAAGCCACGCGGAGGTTCAAGCAGCGCACAAACGTGGAAGCGATCGTCCAACTGTGACGTCGCCACCACTGTGCCGGATCAGACATTCGCGGCAGCAAGGCGGGCAATTTGGACCACCCCGCCCTTGATGTCCGGGACAGAGTGGAGGGCTCGCTGCAGCAACATGCCACACACAAAACGACAGCAAGGGAAAGCGGTCAATTTGAACCAGCCTGCCCCGCCCTGCGCGTTCCTGGCGCTCATTTTGATCGATTTTTTCACCCCGTCGGAAGTCCTCGAATGGAGGCGATGCCGCCTTTGCGCCACTGCGTGCGTGGCGTGAGAATGCCGCTCCTTCCACGGGACATTCCAGCCGATGACAGACACACACGTGCCGTGGGCCGAGCCCTACAAGATCAAGATGGTCGAGCCGCTCGCCATGACCACCCGCGAACACCGTCAGAAAGCGCTGGAAGAAGCCGGTTACAACACGTTTCTGCTGAAGTCGGAGGATGTCTATATCGACTTGCTCACCGACAGTGGCACCAGTGCCATGAGCGACCGCCAATGGGCGGGCATGATGCTCGGCGACGAGGCTTACGCAGGTAGCCGGAATTTTTACCATCTTGAAGCCGCAGTGCAAAAAAAGGCTACAAGCACGTCATCCCGACCCACCAGGGGCGCGGCGCCGAGAATCTGATCTCGCGCATCTTGATCAAGCCCGGCGACATCGTACCCGGCAACATGTACTTCACGACCACGCGGCTGCACCAGGAACTTTCCGGCGGAACATTCGCGGACATCATCGTCGACGAGGCGCACGATCCGTATAGCAGCTTCCCGTTCAAGGGCAATGTGGATCTGAAAAAGCTGGAAGCGCTGATCGAGGAGCACGGCGCCGACAAGATCCCCTATGTCAGCATTGCCACCACGGTGAACATGGCGGGTGGGCAGCCGATCTCGCTGGCCAACATGAAGGCGGTGCGTGAGCTGTGCAGCAAGCACAAGATCCGCATCATCCACGACATGACCCGTGTGGCCGAAAACGCCTACATGATCAAACTGCTAGAGCCGGGCCAGAGCCATCGCTCGACCGCGGAGATCGTCAAGGAACTCTGCTCGCTGACCGATGGCGCCACGATGAGCGCCAAGAAGGACGCTCTGATCAACATCGGCGGCTTACTCGCCACCAACGAAGATGATGTGTACGAGGAAGCGCGCAATCAGGTGGTGATTTACGAAGGTCTGCACACTTACGGTGGTTTGGCCGGGCGTGACATGGAGGCGATCGGCATCTCCGAATCGGTGGACGAGGATCACATCCATGCCCGCGTGGGCCAGGTGTTCTACCTCGGCAAGTTGCTCATGAAAGCAGGAATTCCAGTTGTGAAGCCGATCGGCACCCATGGCGTGTTTCTGGATGCGAAGGCGTTTCTGCCACATGTGCCGCAGACCTCCTATCCGGCGCAGGCGCTCGCCGCGGAACTGTATCTGGATGCGGGCGTGCGCAGCATGGAGCGCGGTGTCGTCAGCGCCGGACGCAACAAGGACACCGGCGAGAACTACCTGCCCAAACTCGAAATGGTGCGTCTCACCATCCCCCGCCGCGTCTACACCCAGGCCCACATGGATGTCGTCGCCGCATCGGTGATCAACGTGTACAAGCGCCGCGAGCAGATCACCGGCCTCAAGATGGTCTACGAGCCGAAATACCTGCGCTTCTTCCAAGCCAAATTCGTCAAGGTCTGAGCACCATGGAACAACGCCGCATCGTCGAGCCGTTCCGGAGCAAGAGTGGGGAACCCATCAGCGTGAGCACCGAATCGGAGCGCACGCAATCTCGTAAGGATGCTCACTACAATCCGTTTCTGCTGCGCTCGGACAATGCCGTCATTGATTTCATGACCGACAGCGGCCCCAGTGCGATGAGTGCCCGCCAGTGGGCGGGGATGATGGAGGGCGATGAGGCCTACGCGGGATCGCGCAACTGGGTGCGCATGCCGCGCGAAGTGCGGGACCTCAGTGGCGCCCGCGATATCCAACATTTGTGGAGTCGCGCCCATGGATGTTTGACTGACTCGCGGCTAACCGTGCTTCCCGCAACACTTGATTTGTTGACGAATCGGCGCATAGTGGTTGCTGTTACAACCACTATGAAAGGATCCGCGCCGTGGACGCGCATGCGCTGCTCAAGGAACTGGGATTCGGCGACTACGAGGCCAAGGCCTATGTGAGTCTGGTCGGAGCGGGCCAGTGCAACGGTTATGAAGTGGCCAAGGCGGCTGGAATGCCGCGAGCCAACGTCTACGCGGTCCTTGAGCGATTGGTCGAGCGCGGTGCCGTGCAGCGATTCAAGACTGCCCAGCAGGTGCGCTACGCGGCGATCGCTCCACAAGAGCTTATCGCCAGCCTGGACAAGAAGCACCAGCGCACCCTCATAGCCGCACGTGAAGCTCTGGCCAAGCTGGCCCAACCGGACGCATTGACACCCGCGTTCAATCTTCACGACGCTGACGAGCTGTTCGCGCGCGCCTGTGCGGACATCGATGCGGCTGAGAAAACACTGTTGGTCGCCATCCAGCCCGCCGAGGCAACACGGCTGGCCAAGCCATTGCAGCATGCGCGTGATCGCGGCGTAGTCATCACCACGCTTTGCCTGGAGGCCTGCGAACGCGAGTGCGGCGGCTGCCAGGGTCAAATCCATCGCCATCAACTCGCACCGAAAGGCACGGCGCGCTGGTTGCTTCTGGTCGCCGATCAACGCCAAGTCTTGATGGGACAGTTGGACCGCGCCCGTGCCGAGGGTGTGGTGACTGCGCAGCCTTTGTTGGTCGAGCTCGCGAGTGCCTTCATACGCCAGAGCCTGACTCTGGCTCTGCTCGGCGACGAGATGGGTGACCAACTCCAAGGCCTGCTCTCAACACATGCTCGGAAAGCACTGAACCAGTTGTACCCGGACGGGGATTTCCTCGCCCATATCCAGAGCCAGGGCGACAGCGCACTTTCCTGATGCGCTGCACTACCGGCCCATAACCACCAAGGAGAAATTCCCATGAACAAGACACATACATTCACTGCTCTCGCCGCAGCGCTGACGTTGGCATTCTGTGGCACAGCCTTTGCCGCCACGCCGGCACCCGCCGCGACAGCGGATGCGCCTGCAACCCATGCCGCCGCGATGGAATCCAACTGGTTTGGCGGCATGGTCTACAGCGGCGAGCCCGCGCTTGAGGTCACGGCCGCATTGGTCAAGGCGGGTGGCGGAGCAGAAGATTTCACGTTCTCGAAAGCACTGGTCTCGATGCTGGGTGAAAAGACGGTCAACGCCGAAGTGGCCAAACTGAACAAGCAATACGGCGAGAAGAACGTTACCGACTTCATCGACGGCATGACATTCGCCGTCAAGGATGGACTGAAGCGCGCCACTGAAGCCGGCGTCAAACTGCCGGACGCACCCGCCGACCTGACCGGCGCGAAGTTGGCCAAGACGCTGGTCCAGGCCGGCACGGTTTCCGACAACACTTTCTGGTCCGGCTACCTGTTTGACAAGGCCCTGTCGCATCCGATCCACATGCAGGTGATGGCTGATATCGACGTCAAGGTGGGTCATGCCAGCGACGAGAACACGCACAAGATCCTCAATCAGGCGATGTACGACGTGGCCCAGGCCTTGGGCATGAAGGACGTCAAACTTGCATCTCTGCACTGAGTCGGTAGAGCGCTTGAGAAAGCGGCCTTGATTCAGCTACGCAACAAGGCTGAATCACGGCTTTGCCGTTGATTGGCTGCGTCTCCAAGCGTCATGTCGAGATGCAGCCCACCATCAAAACCTCCACACCACGAGCACGCCATGTTGACCAATATAAAATTGCTTAAAAAGGAAACCGTTGCCGAGGGCACCATGGCGTTTCATTTTTCCAAACCGGACGGTTTCGAATTTCGTGCTGGGCAATTCGCTGATTTCACGCTTGTCGAGCCGCCACAAACCGATGAAGAAGGCAACATCCGCGGATTTTCGCTGCTACAGGCACCGTTCGAGCCCGATCTTGTCCTGGCCACCCGCATGCGCGATACCGCCTTCAAACGCGTCCTGAAGGATCTGCCGATTGGGGCCGAGATCAAGTTCGACGGAGCCTACGGCGACTTCACCTTGCACAAGACTGAAAGCACGCCGGCGGTATTCATCATCGGTGGTATCGGCGTAACACCGGTACGCAGCATGATTGCGCAGGCCAGCCACGACAAAACCAGTCACAAGATCACCTTGCTGCATGCCAGTCACACAGCCGCGCAATTGCCATTAAGGGCTGACTTCGAACGCCTGGCCCGCGACAACCCGAACTTCACCTACATCATGACGGTCGAGTCAGCGCCCGACGATTGGCAGGGTGAGCACGGTCGGGTGAACGAGGAAATGGTGAAAAAATACGTTGCGGATCTGACCAAGCCGATTTACTACCTGTCCGGCCCGGAAGGCATGGTCAAGGGCATGCGCAAGCTCTTGATCGATCTCAAGATCAACGAAGATAACATCCGTACGGAAGAATTTTCCGGTTACTGATCGCGCACTGCGGCACTGCGCGCGTACATAGCCCGATCCGGATCATGTCCGGGTCAGCCTTTGATCACAGCTTCTTTCACTGATTCGTTCCGCTGCCCAGCTCAAACCAGCGCACGCACCCGAGCCCGCGTCATCGGCCCCAGGCGCAGACGATCGAACAACACGCCAATGGCCTCGTCATCCGGCTTCCCGCAGGCATAACCATCGAGTTCGCGCGGCACCGGTGCGTCGAGGGCGATGCCGGTCAACTGACGCGACAGCTTGGCCAAGGCCGCATGTTCGCGCAGTTTTTGTGATGCGCTGGCGGCGCCGCGCATGCGCAAAAAGGCGACCTCATCCGATCGTGCCAGCAAGGCATCAAGCGTTCCGAAATGACCCAGAAGGACCGCAGCCGTCTTGGCGCCAATGCCCGGAATGCCGGGAATATTGTCGACCGCATCGCCCATCAAGGCGAGGAAATCGGCGACCTGCTCGGGTTGCACGCCAAGGCGTTGCTTGATTCCATGTGCATTCCAGCGCTGATCCCGTGAAAAATCCCATTGTTCGACTGAATCACAAATCAGTTGGCCGAAATCCTTGTCCGCCGAGATGATGACCGCCGAGCAATCGAGTTGATCGAGCGTACTGGCCGCACTTCCAATCAGATCATCGGCCTCATAACTCGTGTCGCTGAGCACGGTCAACCCAAGCGCCCTCGCGACCTCGCGACAGTAGGCGAACTGGCGCACCAGTTCATCGGGCGGCAATTCGCGGTTCGCCTTGTAATGCGGATAGATTGCATTGCGGAATGAACTGCTCAGCGATTCGTCGAAACAAATCGCGGCATGGGTCGGTTTGGTGCGTTCGAGAAAATCAAGCAGGAAGCGCGTGAACCCGTGCACGGCGTTGACCGGGTGGTCATCGACATCGGTGAAATCGGAAGGAATCGAATGCCAGGCGCGAAAAACATAAAGGCTGGCATCAACCAGATAGGCCCCATGCTGCTTACCGCCGATCATGGCTTCCACTCGGTGAGGACGTCACCGAGCAAGGCGCGAGGATGCTCCGATGCGGGTTCGGTCGGCGTGCCGATATGGACAAAACCCACCACGAGTTCACCCGCCTCCAAGCCAAGCAATTCAGCCACGGCGCTGTCGTAGGCGGCCCAGCCGGTCAGCCATTGCGCGCCGAAGCCGAGTGCCTGGGCACCGAGCAGAAGGTTGTAGGCCACGCAACCCGCCGAGAGGATCTGCTCCTGCCGCGGAATCTTGTGTCCATCCAGGACATGCGCAATGACGACAACAATCAATGGCGCGGACAGATAGCGCTCGCGGTCCTTGAGCAACACCTTTTCAGCAACTCCGGGACCCTGCATATGGATCTGCACAAGGCGTTCGCCGAAGACACGGCGGTCCTCGCCACGGATCAGGCGCAGTCGCCACGGCGCCAAACGGCCGTGATCGGGTACGCGGATTGCCGCATTGAGCAGCGCATCGAGCTGCTCGCCTTGCGGTCCGGGTTCGCCGAGCTGGCGCGAGGGAACTGACAGGCGGTGTTCGAGAAACTCCAGGGACATGGGCTGATTCCGGATTGGCTTGATGGCAGTTTAGCAAGCTGCCCAGTCTCGCTTGCGTAGATCCTCTGATCGCCGTCAAGCGGCTTTCGCGAGTTTTGTAGGTTGGCGCTGTGCGCAAGCGAAGCCCAACACCCCTCAAGCGCCATGCCACTCGCAATCCCGACCTACCCCGCAGCGTTGGGCTTCGCCTTCTGCTCAGCGCCAACCTACATTGATGCGTAACGTTTCGCCGCAACCCGCGAAGTTGGCCAAAGTGCAAGCCGTCGTAGGGCGAAATCCGCCTTGCGGTTTCCACCCTTCTGGCTATTGTGGGAGTGGCTTCAGCCACGATGCGTATTGGTGGGCAGCGCCTGCAATTGCTCGGCCACTGCTCCTGCGTTGTGCTGCACAACGATGTGCGAATGCCGCGAGCGCAGGCGACGGCATGGATGCCGGAGGTAGAGCAACGCAGGAGCAGTTGCCGGATGCGCTTGAGCGGCCTCTACCTCCTGCATCCGTGCAGTCGTCCTGCATTGCAGGCATAAATGCCATCCATGGCAATAAGCATCGCGACTGAAATC
>JBDTCQ010000176.1:0-9796 GCA_039923515.1 Dokdonella sp. | reverse complement strand
GTGCATGTCTATGGCGTGGTCGCGATCGTGCTTGCCGGCATCACCCTTGGCATGATCCAGCGACTCGATTATTCCGCGCCGGTACTGACCATCCAGAAGCAGCTTGCGCAATTGCGCTCGTTCTACATCCGCAACGGCATGATCGTCGGTTTGTCGTGGTGGGTGTTCTGGATTCCTTTCGTGGCCTCCTTCTTTGCCTGGCTGGCCGGAGTCGATTTTTTTGCAACCATGGACGGTGCGATCGGCTGGTGCATTGCAGTCGGGGTCGCCGGACTGCTCGGTACCTGGGCTTTCCATCGCTGGGCTCAGCGCAGCGGGCGCGCCCGTCTACTTACGCTGATGGATGCCAACATGACCGGCAGCAGCCTGCGCAAGGCGCAATCGATCCTCGACGAGATCCGGCGTTTCGAGCAGGAGTGAGGCGTCTCGAAGGGCCCGGTGATCGATCCCGGTGGTAGATGAATGAAGCGCAAGCGCGCTCCCGCCAAACGGGGCATTGCGCTTGACCCGCGCGGACAAACAGGAAACCCTCAATACATCCGCCGCGGATGCCACCAAGGAACTACCGATGACCATCGCCATTGACCACCAGCGCGATCGCCAGCGTTTCGTCGCCGAAATCGAAGGACAGGAATGCGTACTCGACTATCGTCTGTCCGGCAGCACGATGACGATCACGCACACCGGCGTACCGGCCAGCCTTGGCGGGCGCGGCATCGCCAGCCAGTTGGCCCGGTTTGCCCTGGATGCGGCAAAGAAGGAAGGATGGAAAGTCGTGCCTGCCTGCTCGTATGTTGCCGCATGGATCGAGAAGCACCCCGAGTATCAGGGGCTTCTCGCCTGATTGAGCAGTTCCTCAGCCTTCCGCGGCTTGGTAGCGCGCGACGCTGGCGAGAATTTCCTGCTTGGCCGCGTCGGCGTTGCCCCAGCCTTCAAGCTTGACCCACTTGTCTTTTTCGAGATCCTTGTAGTGCTCGAAAAAGTGGCCGATGCGATCGAGCCAGTGGCGGGAGACTTGCTCGATGTCGTTGATGTGGGCGTAACCTTCGAACACCTTCGGCACCGGCACAGCGATCAGTTTCTCGTCGGCACCGGCCTCGTCACTCATGCGCAGCACGCCAACGGGACGGCAGCGGATCCCCGATCCAGGCACCAGCGGCAGCGGCAGGATCACCAGCACGTCGAGCGGATCACCGTCGCCGCCCAGCGTCTGCGGGATGTAGCCGTAGTTGCACGGATAGCGCATGGGTGTGGATAGCACGCGATCGACGAAAATCGTGCCGGTCGCCTTGTCCACTTCATATTTGACCGGTTCCGCATCCTTCGGAATCTCGATGATGACGTTGATCTCGTTCGGCACATTGGCGCCGGTGGAAACAAGCTGCAGGGCCATGGAAACTCCTTGGGACAGACGCGCCATTTTGCGCGAGTCGGGATTATTGGGCGTCATCATACGGGACTCGTTGTTGCGACGCAGCATCGTGCTCGGGCACCTGGATCCCTCGTCATGATGGGGGACCGGTTCACGGCACAGCGGCTATTCTTGGCGGTCGCCGAAGCGCAGGGAGAAAGGCAATGAAAACCCGCAAGGTCGATGTCGCCATCATCGGTGGCGGAACTGCCGGCATGGTTGCGTATGGGGAAGTGCGCAAGCACACCGATCGCATTGCCTTGATCGAGGGCGGGCCGTTCGGCACGACCTGCGCTCGCGTTGGCTGCATGCCCTCGAAGCTGCTGATCGCGCCAGCCGAGGCGCGCCATCGTCTGAAGATCCTGCCTGAATTCGGTATCAGCACCGATGCCGGCCAGGTTGATGGCGTCGCGGTGATGCGCCGTGTGCGCGAGGAGCGTGATCGCTTTGTCGGATTTGCCCTCGACGCGGTGGCGGACTTCGATCAGGCCCACATCGTGCGCGCCTACGCTCGATTCACCGATGCCCATCGGCTGCAACTGGATCCGCCGGATGTGGATCAGGCTGGTGCAGCGGAAATCGAGTGCATTGAGGCGGAGCGCATTGTCATCGCCACCGGCTCGCGGCCGATGATTCCCGATGCCTTCAAGCGGGCCGGTGATCGTCTGATCAGCAGTGACGATGTTGTCGATTGGCAGGATCTGCCGCAATCGGTCGCCGTGTTTGGAGCCGGCGCCATCGGTGTCGAACTCGGCCAGGCCTTGCATCGGCTTGGCGTGCGCGTGCGCTTGTTTGGTCGCGGAGGCGATATCGCCGGTCTCCAGGATCGCGAAGTCCGCGCGGTTGCTGCGCGCACGATCGCCGCCGAAATGCCGGCCAGTCTGGATGCGCGCGATGTGCGCATCGGTCGTGATGCTGACATGGTCACCATCGACTTCATCGATGACGACGGCAGAGCGCGCAGCGAGCGCTTCGACTGGCTGCTGGCTGCCACGGGCCGCACGCCCAATGTCGATCGGCTGGGCCTTGAGGAAATTTCCATCGAACGCGACAGGCGCGGCGTGCCGGTTTTCGATCCATTGACCATGCAGACCAGCGCGAAACACATTTTCATCGCCGGGGATTCGGCGGCCGATCGGCCAATCCTGCACGAGGCCGCCGACGAGGGCCATCTTGCCGGGCGCAATGCGGGGCGCTTTCCCGAGGTCTTGCGCCAACCACGACGTACGCCGATCGGCATTGTCTTTTGCGATCCGCAAGTTGCCTTTGTCGGTGAGCGCTACGCCCGCCTGTTCGAGGACAAGGTTGATTTCGCGACTGGCCAGGTATCCTTCGAGGAGCAGGGGCGTTCGCGCGTGATGCGGGTCAACCAGGGCCTCATGCGTGTTTATGCGGAGCGCGGCACTGGCGTCTTGCTGGGTGCCGAAATGTTCGGTCCTGGTGCTGAGCATCTGGCCCATCTGCTGGCCTGGGTCGTGCAGATGCGCAAAACCGTTGGCGACGTGCTTGAATTGCCGTTCTATCACCCGGTCATCGAGGAAGGCTTGCGCACGGCCCTGCGCATGCTCCTCAAGGAGCTTGGCATGGCCCCGAAGCCGCCGCCAAGCTGTATCGATTGCGGCCCGGGAGCCTGAGCAAACCACAAGCATCGAGGCTGAAGCCACTCCCACGACAGCAAGCCAAGGCGCAGGAATTTCGTGGGAGGGGCTTCAGCCGCGATGCCCTTCGGCACGTCACTGTAAATTGTGGCGGGTTTGCCGAAACGCATCGGGACTGAAGTCCCTCCCACGAAAACCGATCGCTATCCTTTGTCGGCTTCCCCTTCGGCTGCACCGGCTGAATTCTCGGCAATTGCGCGCAGCACGGCCCGATGTGCGGCTTTCGATACGAGGATGATGGCGGCCATTCCAACGACGATGCCGCCATAAATCAGCAATCCGTGTTCCCAGCCGCCATGCGCACCAGCGAAGCCTTTGGTGACCAGTTGCTTGCCGGCGTGGCCGATATAGGCCTCGATGGCGTAGTGACTGATCAGAACCAGACTGGCCAGCATGAAGCCGACGAAGCGCACGCCCGCTGCACCCAGCAAATAGCTGACCAAGGCAGGATTGAGCGGAGTCAGGCGCAGCAGTAATTGCAGACGCAGTTCGTCGTGGATGACCGCGGCCTGGATCGAACGAAGCAGGGGGCGGGTTTCGAGCGCACGCTGAATCGGTTTGTGCAGGAGGCGGCGGGCGAGGCCGTATTGCAGCGCCGCCGAGATGATATTGCCGGCGAGCAGAAGCCCAATGCCCCAGGCCAGGCCGAACAGGGCACCGGCAACCAGGCCGAACAGTGATTCCGGGATCAGCAGCGAGGTGCCGATCACAAGTAGTCCGACGAAAGCGACTCGCCCCCACGGCCCCAGGTCGGTGATCGCCGCTTCGATGACCTGCAGATGCCGCTCAGCCTCGTGCCCGAGCAGGATTACTGCCGCGACGATGAGGATGATGGCGATCGTCAGCGGAACAATTGAACGCAGCTCGCGCCTGAGCAATTGCCGCCGGGGTTCCGCCAACGGCGACGCTGGTTCAAGGTTGTCGGTCATGCGGATCTCCGACGGCCGCGCCGCAGCGCGTCGAGATCCGGGGGTGGCTGGATCGATCGGCTCAACGTTCGCTCACGCAAACAAGGCGAGCAATTCATCGCGTGACAGCGAACGGTTCTCCGCTTCACCACGACGCCGGTATTCGTAGGTGCCGGTAGCCAGTCCGCGGTCGCCGATCACAATGCGATGCGGAATACCAATCAACTCGGCGTCCGCAAACATGGGCCCCGGACGCAACCCGCGGTCATCAAGGGCAACTTCGATGCCACGCGCTTCAAGTTCGGCGTAGAGACGCTCGGCTTCCTCGCGTACCGCCTCGCTGGCGGCCATGTTGATCGGGCAGATCACCACCTGCCACGGTGCCATTGGTTCGGGCCAGAGAATGCCGGCTTCATCGTTGTTCTGCTCGATCGCGGCAGCAACAATGCGGCTGACGCCAATGCCGTAGCAGCCCATCGACATGATGCGCGCCTTGCCCTGGTCATCGAGTACCGTTGCGCGAAGCGCCTCGGCATATTTGCTGCCGAGCTGGAATACGTGGCCGACTTCTATGCCGCGTGCGATCGACAGGGTGCCCTTGCCATCCGGTGAGGCATCCCCTTCGACCACATTGCGGATGTCGGCGACAAGCTCCGCTTCGGGCAAGTCGCGCCCCCAGTTCACGCCAGTGAGATGGAAACCCTTTTCATTTGCACCGACAACCATGTCGGCCAATGCGGCGACGCTGCGATCGGCGATGATGCGGACCCGTCGGGTAATCGGCAATGTGATGCTGTTGTTCGCATCGATCACCGTCAGAGTCTTGCCCGGGGTCTGCACTTCCTTGTTCAGCCCAACAGGCCCAAGGAATCCGGCCTCAGTGCCGAACAGCGACTTGATTTCACCTTCGTCCGCCAAGCGATACCCGGCCAGTCCTGGAAGTCGCGCCAACTTCACTTCGTTGACCATGTGGTCTCCGCGGACCAATGCGATGACGAATTGCGGATCATTTTCTTCATCAACACACATTGCGACTGTCTTGACCGTGCGATTAAGAGGAATCTTCAACAGTTCCGCCACCTCCTCGCAGGTGCGTTGCCATGGTGTGGCGACCTTCGCCATTGTCGCCTCTGGAGCAGGGCGTTCACCGACCGGGGCGAGAGCCTCGGCCTTCTCGATGTTCGCCGCGTAGTCCGACCCGGTCGAAAACACGATGGCGTCCTCGCCCGAATCGGCCAGTACCTGGAACTCGTGTGACGCACTGCCGCCGATCGCACCGGTATCGGCATCGACCGCGCGGAAACGCAGGCCAAGGCGCGTGAAGATGCGCGTGTAGGTCTCGTACATGTTGCGGTATTCGGCCGCCAGGCTGTCGGCGTCGACATGGAATGAATACGCATCCTTCATGAGGAATTCGCGTGCACGCATGATGCCGAAGCGCGGCCGGATCTCGTCGCGGAACTTGGTCTGGATCTGGTAGAAATTGATCGGCAGCTGCTTGTAGGATTTTAGTTCCTGGCGGGCGAAATCAGTGATGACTTCCTCGTGGGTCGGTCCGTAGCAGTAACCGGCCTCCTTGCGATCCTTGATCTTGAGCAGTTGGCCGCCGAATTTCTCCCAACGTCCGGTTTCCTCCCACAATTCCTGCGGCTGGATCGAGGGCATCAACAATTCGATCGCACCGGCGCGATTCATCTCCTCGCGCACGATCGCTTCGACCTTGCGCAATACGCGCAAGCCCAACGGCGACCAGGTGTAGATACCCGAAGCGAGCTTGCGGATCATGCCGGCACGCAGCATCAGCTTGTGGCTGATGATCTCGGCATCGGCGGGGACTTCCTTGACGGTGGCTAAGTGAAAACGGGACAGGCGCATGTTTTTGCTTCGATCGCAGTGGATCGGCAATTCTACAGAAGCACGTGGGTTTTCACCGAAGCGGCGATCAAACGCCCGCCTACCAGCGTGCGCTGACACCAATCACCCCGCGCTGCGGGGTTGTCCGCTTGAACTCGACCGTCTCGGGCGGCGCCTCATCGGCCATGACTGCACGTATTGCCGCTGCTTCACCGCGGAAACGCTGCACGAGGCCGCCTTTCACACGCGAATGGTCGACAACGCGCTCGCGATTGCCGATCGTGATCGTGTGCTGGAGCGGCGTCCGGGACACCATCCAGGCGACCCCGGCAGCAAGCAATGCAATCAGCGGCAGTAACAGCCACGGCGAATCGAGAGCCCAGCCCGCGGCAACCACCAGAAGCGCAACCACAAACGGCCGCGCACGCTTCGGCACGTGCAGGGTTTCGCAGGCCATGCCAAGCAAAAGCGCAGCGAAGAAGCTGAAGAAAAGCCCGGTGATCAAGTCTGGAAAGCTGGTGGCGAGAAGATCGTTGATCAGATTGCTCATGTCAGCACCGGAGCATTGCTGCGCTCGTCGGGATTTAATTCCTCGCCTGAAGCGGGGAAGTGTTCGCAGAGAAGTTCGCCAACGCGATCAATCGCGGCGAGCAACCCGGATTGAATAGCCCCGTGTTTGCATTGCACGGCCAGATCATCGGCAATGGCTTGCCAAGCTGATACGTCCACGCGCTCGGCGATGCCACGATCGGCGATCAAGTCAATCGCATTCTCGGCCAGCGTGACGTGGATCAGCACGCCATTGTTGAGTTCGGTATTCCACACGCCGAGTTCGGAGAAGCGGTTGCGTGCGTGCTGTGTGGAGGTCATGTCGCGGCGGATGTCATCGGTTGACCAGCGCGTTTCAAGGGCAACGACGATTTCGCCGAGGTGGCCGCGCTCGGATGCGGCGATATGGTCGTGAATGGCGGTCTGCAAGGTGTCCGGATACCAGGAACGTGCGCGCCATGGAGTGATCAGACTATGCCGAAGCACGCGCAAGATCGTCTGCCATCGACCGGTCGGTTTTGAAGTCGCCGCCTGATGCGTATCTGAGAGGCTGGCTGAATTGCGGGATTCGCCATCGTTTCGACGCGCGACTTTTGGCGTGCGACCACCGTGGACTATTTTGTCCCATTCACCGCTCATCAAGATGAGAAACATCAGCGGCGGCGCGAATAGCGGCATCCACCACGGCACCGGCAAGATGCATAGCGCCAGTCCTGCTAATCCGGCCGATGCAAGGACGCGTATGGGCACCGGTTTACGACGAAACACGAAAAATCCAACCAGGATGCTCCCGAAAACAGACGAGAGAGGAAGCAGTTCAGGGCCAAAGTTGTTGTGGCTGTAGCGTGCCTGGACATCAATCGGAAGCAGCGCAAGAAGCGCCAGCACCGCGCGAGCGCCAATGTGGCGTGTCCGCCATCTGCTGGTGGGCAACTTGTCGCTCATAGCAGCACCGGGCGGTCGACCAGTTCATTGCTGCGCGCTTGTCCGGAAAGGATTGGCATGAACTCCCGCAACAGCATGGATGCCGCCTCGATAGCGGCGAACGCACCGGATTCGAACTCACCTCGGGAAAATGCCGCCGCGCTGTCTGCACAGATGTCATCCCAGCGCGATTGCGGCACCTGTCGAGCGATGCCGCGATCGGCAACAATCTCGATCGCGCGTTCGGCCAGCAATACATAGATCAGAACACCGGCGTTGTCCGCGGTGTTCCAGACTTCGAGTCCGGCGAAAACTTCTTCGGCACGCTGCTGCGCTGTCAATCCCTGCGCCACGACTTTCAGCGCGAGACGTGCCTCGACCGCAAACACGACATCCCCGTGATGCTGCGCTTCAAGCTCGCCGATGCGCGCACCGATCGTATCGAAGACGCTGTCCGGGAACTGCTCGTCGGCGAGCCACCAGGCGCGGAACAGATTGGCCAGGATCCGCTGCAGGCGGTTCATCAATAGCTCCCCGAAGCGCCGCCGCCGCCGGAGCGACCCCCGCCGCCGCCCCAGCTGCCGCCACCACCGCCGCTGCCCCATCCACCGCTACCGCCACTCCAACCGCCGCCGCCAGCACCCCTGCCGATCGAGCCCGAACTCGGGAACAAGTTGAACGCGTAGGCCAGGCCGAACAGGAAATAGACCAGACCAACCAAGGGCAGGGATTGCAGCGACAGATCGAACATCTTGAAAGCGACCGCGGTGGCAATTCCGGCGCCGCTCAGCGACGCCGAAAACTCCCGACCCCGCGGCCAGAACGTGGCGACGAGCACAACGATCGGTATCAGGAAGAGGATCTGGAAGTAGCGATCGACAAAGTCGCCCGATGACTGATCCGAATTGTTTGCACTGGTCGGCGGGGGTTCCGGCAATGCTTCTCCGTCAATCAATCCGATCAACTGGTCGCTTGCCTTGTCGAGGCCCTCGAACCAGGCCTCGTTGCGAAACAGCGGGCGCATGGTTTCGGTGATGATTCGGTTGGCAAGGGCATCCGGAATCGGCCCTTCGAGTCCATAGCCGACTTCGATGCGGATCCGGCGATCATTCTTCGCCCAAACCAAGAGGACGCCATCGTCGGTCTTCTTGCGGCCAACTTTCCAGGCATCGAAGACGCGCGTCGCGTATTGCTCGATAGCTTCAGGTTCGGTGCTCGGTACGATCAGAATCAGCAGTTGCGCACCCTTGCGCTTTTCCAGCGCCAGCAATTTGTCCTCCAGCGCCGATTTCTGCAGTTCGCTGAGGGTGCTGGTCGTGTCCGTGACATGGGTGACCAGAGCGGGTACGGAGACATCTGCAATGGCCCTCGATACAGGCATGCAGAAACACAGACACGCCGCGAGCATCAGCCAGCGCGGGAACTCCGCGATCATGCGCTTGCCCTCAGTTTTCCTTGACAGGCGGTGTCTCGGCAGGGGTCTGCTTGTTGGTTACTGGTGCCGGCTGAGCGGCAGGGCGCGATGAAAGGCCGGAGAAGTCGACCACGGGCGGCTTTGTGATTTCTTCGACGTTTTCCACCGTGAAATTCGCCTTCACCGGGTAGCCGAACATCTTTGCGGTCAGGTTGACCGGAAATTCGCGGATCAGCACGTTGTAGGCCTGGATCGACTGGACGAGGCGGTTGCGTGCGACGGCAATGCGGTTCTCCGTTCCCTCAAGCTGCGCCTGGAGATCGCGGAATCCCTGGTCGGACTTGAGTTCGGGATAGTTCTCGGTAACGACGAGCAGTCGCGACAACGCCGATGAAAGCTCGCCTTGAGCAGCCTGGAATTTTGCCATCGCCGCGGCATCGTCGACGAGTTCCGGAGTCGCTTGGATACTGCCGACTCTTGCGCGTGCTTCGGTGACGCGGATCAGGACCTCTTGCTCCTGCTTGGCGAATCCCGTCACGGCGTTGACCAGCATGGGGACGAGGTCGGCCCGGCGCTTGTACTGATTAATGACTTCGGAGGTCTGCGCCTTCACATCCTCGTCGGCGCGCTGGATCTTGTTGTAACCGCAGCCGCCAAGCAGGGCCGGCAGCAAGAGCAGGATCAGCAATCGCATCAATCGCATGGCGAGGTTCCCCGATCAATATCGCGCAGGCAAATGATCCATCGTTTGCCCGGCGATTTGGGGTGCAGGAGGCGGTTTGCGCGCCTGCACGCGCGCTGTAAGTCAGCCGCAGAACAGCTTGATTTGTTCCCTGGCCTTGTTCAGATTCATCTGGTACTGAACCTGAGTCTCCGGCAGGGCTTCATCGCCCGGAGCCGAAGCTTCGTAAATCTGCAGATTCTTGCGCGAGGTGGCGCAATTGCGCTTGATGTCATCCTCCGAGTACCCCGCGGCGGCGGCCATGCTCGGGCCGGCCTTGGCTTCCTCTGCGACCGGCTCGGCGGCGGCGCTGGTGACACCACCGTGGACCGTGAGCTTCTTGGCCGATACCGTGTT
>JBDTCQ010000175.1:0-4897 GCA_039923515.1 Dokdonella sp. | reverse complement strand
CAGGATCTGATGCCAAGCCAGCTTTCCGGCGGCATGATCAAGCGTGCCGCATTGGCCCGCGCGATCGTCATGGATCCGCGTCTGTTGTTTTTTGATGAGCCTTCGGCGGGTCTTGATCCGGTCGTCTCGGCCGAGCTCGATGAGCTGATCCTGCGCCTGCGCGACGCCTTGCGCATGACCATTGTTGTGGTTACCCACGAGCTCGAAAGCGCGTTCAAGATCGCCGACACGATCACCGTGCTCGATCAGGGGGATGTCCTGATGACCGGCACTACGGCCGCTGTGCGTGCTGCCGACAATGAACGTATCCAGGATCTGCTCAACCGTCGACCACGCGAGATCCAGGTTGATGCAGACGAATATCTGCGCCGCCTGGTCGGGGAGGGCGCGTGATCGACGATGTGTACATTGATTTTCGATCCAACGTTAGAATGCGACCGATGGCGAGGGGAGTGTTCGGGTGAAGCGCGATTCGGTCAATTACGTGATGGTGGGTGCTGTGGTCTCGGTGGCAATCGTGCTGCTGTTGGTCGGCCTCGCCTTGATCACCGGGCGCAGTGGCGCATCCGCGGATTATTTTGTGCATTACCGGAATGTCACCGGCCTGCGTTATGGCGCACCCGTTTTCTATGAGGGCTACCGCATTGGTGAGGTTGGCAAGGTCGAGCCTGAGCGGAGTGCCACTGGCACGCGCTACAAGGTCACTTTGTCGGTCCAGCGTGACTGGACGATTCCCAAGGACAGCATTGCGCGCCTGCAATCGAGCGGCTTGCTCGCCGACATGTCGATCGGCATCAAGGAAGGCGTCGGCCCGCAGATGCTAAGCCCCGGTGCCGAGATCAATGGCGCCGAGAATGCCGATATCTTCGCTGCGGTTGGCGAGCTGGCCGGGCAGGTTTCCGCGCTGACCCGCGACCAGATTTCGCCAATGATCGCCATGCTGTCAAAGCGCGTCGATTCGATCACCGGCTCGCTTGACAACAATACGCCGGAAATCCTCGGTCAGGCGCAGACCCTGTTGGGCAAGCTCAATGATGCGTCCGGCGCATTGGATGATCTGCTCAAGCCCCAGAATCGCGCCGCAGTGGCCAGCATCCTTGGCAATGTGCAGGGACTCAGCGGCGAGTTGCGCGAGACGCGCAAGACGCTCGACCAGACTGTTGGCGAACTGGCCGATATGGCACGCGAAAACCGCGGCGACATCCGCGGCGCGGTGACTGATCTCGCCACGGTCATGGCCAGCCTGTCGAGTCGCATGGATGTGATCACGCATCATCTTGAATCGGCGACACGCAACCTCGATGAGTTCAGTCGCGAGATCCGGCGCAACCCGGGTCAACTGCTGCGCTCGCCGGAGCCGGACAAGCTGGGGGACGACGCCCAATGAGAATTTTCATCGCAGCGCTGCTCAGCTTCATCCTCGCCGGTTGCGGCAACGTCCCGGGTGTGCCTGATCACACCTATTTCCGCATGAGCAAGGCGCAGACCCTGCCGGTCAGCGAAACGCCGGTGTTCAACACGCCGATCGTGATCAACCTGTTCGCGGCGGATGGTCTGTATGCGGATCGTGCCCTGGTCTATGCGCTGGATCCCACCGGCGCTGAATTGCGCCAATACCATTACCAGTTGTGGACCGATCCGCCCACCCGTGCCTTGCAGCGTCGCTTGCTGATCGAGTTTCGTGATGCGGGCATTGCTCCGCTGGTGACCGACCAGCTGGCGGCAAGCCAGGCCGCGTTGCGAATCAGCGGCAGCATCTTCCGCTTCGAACGCGTGCCACGTGTCGAGGGAGGTTTCATCGCCAGTGTCGTGCTCCGCCTGCGCGCAGACCGACCTGATGGCACGCCGCAGTTCGATGACATCTACCACGCTGATGTGGATGCAACGGATACCAGTCTGGGCGCGGCGACGATCGCGTTGTCGAGTGCGGTGGATCAGATCTTTGCCGAGTTCCACGCCGATCTGCTCAAGAGCGAGGTCTACGAGCATGCTCGATGACTACAGCTTGCGCCTGCTTGCCGAAATCGGCATCGATGTTTATGTGCCGCGAGCTGAAGTTGCAGGCATAGCCAATGAGTCGGCGGCACATGCCGTTGCTGCAAGCCAAGAGTCGACTGCGGCCAGCTTGGCGCAACGGGTACCTCGAATGGATGCCGCGACGTCTGCGCAATTCCTGATTGTGTGCGCGCAGGATGGGAACAGTCGTTTGCTGGGTGATTTGCTGCGCGGCCTGCGCATGGCCGGGCTCGATGCGGCGATTGCCGATATCAGCCAGGTCGGGATAATCGCTGCGGCACGCGGCCTGCTGATCCTGGGCGAATCGCTTGCGCGCACGCTCGGTGCCGACATTCCGGCGCAACGCCAAAACGAGATCGGCTGGATCATCAGTAGCGAGCCGGCCGCCTTGGCGTGCAGTGCGGGGGCCAAGCGTTCGCTTTGGGGCGAGATCAAACGCCTGTCGCGAGCGCAGCCGGGCCACCGCCCGCGCACCTGAGCCCACTCGATCATGGTCGCGAACCTGCAAGAGCCGATTTCGAGTTTTCGCGCCATGCGTGGAGGCGATCTCGAGGCGATCTCGCGCATCGAGCTGACGGCTTATCCGCATCCGTGGACTTACGGCATTTTTCGTGATTGCCTGGCTTCCGGTTACGAGTGCTGGGTGCTCGAGCGCTCGGGCGAGTTGATCGGCTACGGCGTGCTCTCGGTCGCCGGCGGCGAAGCGCATATCCTCAATATCTGTGTCGCCCCGAGCGAACAGAGCCATGGCCACGGGCGTCGCATCCTCGCGCGTCTGCTCGATCTGGCCCGCTGGCATCGTGCCGAGCGGGTATTTCTCGAAGTGCGCCCCTCGAACACGTCGGCGATCGCGCTGTATGACAGCGCCGGATTCAACGAGATCGGCCGCCGGCCGAACTACTATCCAGGCAAGCGCGGGCGTGAGGATGCGCTGGTCATGGCGATCGAGCTACTGGCTCCTGAAGCAGGTCCATGAGTGGGCTGGTCAGGGCGATCGAACGGCTCGCTCCGGAATAGCGCGGGCCGGCCCGATCAGCTGGCCCATTCGATGCTCCATGCTGCAACGCGGTAATATGCCCATCCCGCCATGCCTGCCGAGAGTTTGTCGATGTTTTCCAAGGATTTGCGTATCGAGGGTTTCGATCCTGAGCTCGCCGCGGCCATTGCCGCCGAGGCCGTGCGTCAGGAAGACCATGTTGAACTGATTGCCTCCGAGAATTACGCCAGTCCGCGCGTGCTCGAAGCGCAGGGTTCGGTGCTGACCAACAAGTACGCCGAAGGTTATCCGGGCAAGCGCTATTACGGTGGCTGTGAGCATGTCGATGTCGCCGAGCGCCTGGCCATCGCCCGCCTCAAGGAATTGTTCGGCGCTGACTACGCCAACGTGCAACCACATTCCGGCTCACAGGCCAACCAGGCGGTCTACTTTGCCCTGCTCGAGCCGGGCGACACCATTCTCGGAATGAGCCTCGCCCACGGCGGTCATCTGACTCATGGGGCCAAGCCGAATATCTCAGGCAAGTTGTTCCATGCCGTGCAGTACGGCGTCGACGAGAAGGGCTTGATCGACTACGACGAAGTCGAGCGCCTGGCGATCGAACACAAGCCGAAAATGCTGATTGGCGGCTTCAGCGCCTATTCGCAGATTGTCGACTGGGCGCGCATGCGCGCCATTGCGGACAAGGTCGGCGCGATCTTCTTTGTCGACATGGCCCATGTGGCCGGCCTGATTGCTGCTGGCGTCTATCCCAATCCGGTACCGCACGCGCATGTGGTCGCTTCGACCACGCACAAGACCCTGCGCGGGCCGCGTGGTGGATTCGTGATCGCCAAGGGCCTCGGCGAGGAGCGTGAGAAGAAGCTGCAATCGATCGTTTTCCCGGGCCTCCAGGGCGGCCCGCTGATGCATGTGATCGCAGCCAAGGCGGTCGCCTTTCTCGAAGCCCTCAGCCCCGACTTCAAGACCTACCAAAAGCAAGTGGTGGTCAACGCCAAGGCAATGGCGAAGACCCTGATTGCACGCGGCTACAAGATCGTTTCCGGCGGTACCGAGAACCATCTGATGCTGATCGACTTGATCGGTCGTGACTCCAGTGGCAAGGATGCCGAAGCCGCACTCGGCAAGGCGCATATCACGGTCAACAAGAATGCCGTGCCGAATGATCCTCGCTCACCGTTCATCACCTCGGGCCTGCGCATCGGCACCCCGGCGGTGACCACGCGCGGCTACGGCGAGCAGGATTGCATCGATCTTGCCAACTGGATCGCCGACGTCCTCGACGCACCGAACGACGACAAGGTCATCGCCAACGTGCGCGAAAAAGTCACCGCGCAATGCCGGAAGTACCCGGTGTATGGCTAACGTGCTGGGAATGGGGAATAGGGAATGGAGAATCGGCAAAAGCCGGTTTTCGATATCCGTACAGGAGTCCGCCAATATTTCGAGGACTGCTTTCAACCCATTCCCCATTCCCTATTCCCCATTCCCGGCAACATAGATGCACTGCCCCTTCTGCCAGCACGAAGACACGCGGGTGATTGATTCGCGCGTGTCCGACGATGGCTCGACGATTCGGCGACGGCGTGAGTGCGAGAAGTGCAGCGAGCGATTCAACACCTTCGAGACGGCCGAGTTGAAATTGCCGGCGGTGGTCAAATCCGATGGTCGTCGTGAGTCGTTTGATGAGCGCAAGCTGCGCACGAGTTTCAATCGGGCCTTGCAGAAGCGTCCGATCTCCAGCGATGAGGTTGATGCGGCCGTGCGCAGCGTGATTGATGATCTGCGTCGCAGTGGGGAGCGTGAGATGGCCTCGATGCGGGTCGGTGAGCTGGTCATGCGCGAGCTGAAGAAACTTGACCAGGTCGCTTACGTGCGCTTTGC
>JBDTCQ010000174.1:0-4648 GCA_039923515.1 Dokdonella sp. | reverse complement strand
GTGAGCGGCAACGCGCTTGTCCATCAGCGCAAACCAGAGCCACGGGAAGTAGACCAGCGGAATCAACGCCGCGTAACCAGCCGGCAATTGCGGGCTGTCATCGAAGTGGCGCAGGGTCTGGTAAGCGCGTCGCGGATTCGCGTGATGATCGGAGTGACGCTGCAATTGGTACAACATCAGATTGCTGACAATCTGGTTGCTGTTCCAGGAGTGCTCGGGCGCACAGCGCTCGAAACGTCCGTTTGCATCCTTGCGTCGAAGCAAACCGTAGTGCTCGATGTAGTTGACTGCTTCGAGCAGGGCGGCACCATACAGCGCTTGTGCAAACAGGAACGGCAGCGCCATCCAGCCGAAGGCGACGGTCAGCGCGACATACAGCACGACAGACATCGACCAGGCCTGCAGGTTGTCGTTGTGCAGGCTCCACACCGATCTGCCCTGCCCGGCCAACCGCTCGCCTTCGATCTGCCAGGCCGAGCGCAGGCTGCCGATCATCGTGCGCGGCAGGAATGTCCAATACGATTCGCCCAGTCGCGCGCTGGCCGGATCCGTTGGGGTCGCGACATTCTTGTGATGACCGCGATTGTGTTCGACATGGAAGTGCCCGTAGAACGCCGGGGCGAGACTCAGCTTCGACATCAGGTCGGCGAGCCGCCCGCGCTTGTGACCCCATTCGTGCGCCGTGTTGATGCCGCCTCCGCTGACGATGCCGACGGTCACGACCAGACCGAGCCATTGCAGCGGATTCAGATCGGTTGAAGTTGCCGCCCAGACGCCGAGGACCGTGCCAAGAACCTGCAGTGGGAACGTCGCCAGCAAAACGCGCCGATACCAGGGATCCTGCTCCAGCGAATCGACGGCGGATTCCGGAGGATTGTTGCGATCCTCGCCAATCCACCAGTCGAGCAACGGGACAACGCCGTAGATGACCACCGCACCCGTCCACCAGAACCACGCGGTACCGCTCATTGCGACCAAGCCGAAAGCAATCAGGGCCAGCGACGGCACGATCAGGCTGATCGGCCACAGCCAGCGACGACGATCAAGCCAGGCGATCGGAATCGAAAATTCGGTCATTCGCATTGTCTATTGGAAGGCGTAAAGGCTGATGATCGGACTGCCTGGCTGGCGCGTCTTGTCTTTTTCAGCCACAGTACTGTCATTTTCAGCCACGCGATACAGATGTCCGAATCCTTGAGCATGACCGCATGCCTGCTGCCAGGACGATACTACGGCCTGTTGCTCGAACCGATGCGCGTGGCTGGCGTTTCGTCCTCCGATGCCCAGGCGTGCGGCGGGATCGATCCGGCCAGCCTGCATCTCCCAGATAGCGTGCTCAGGCTCGATCAGGTCGACGCCCTCATCGAAGCGGCGGTCGCCGCGACCGGCAATGAGCACCTCGGCTTCGAAATCGGACGCATGATCAAACCCAGCAATCACGAATTGCTCGGCTATGCGCTGATGACATCGGCGACTCTCGACGAGGCGCTGCGCATGGCGACTCGCTACTGGCGGCTGATCACACCAATCTTCGGCCTGCGCTACGAACGGACTGCCGTTGGGGTGCAGATCACGGTCGAACCGTCGCTGGATCTGAAGCCGCTGACCTTGCGGTTTCACCTTGAGGCGATCGCGACCGCAATTCATGCGGAATTCGGATTTTTGCTGTCGAAACCGATTCCGCGCTACGACCTGCATCTGCCCGAAACGTTGTCGAATGCCGGACGTCGCTACCGCCAATTGGCACCCGCGCACGTCCACTTCGACGCCGTCCATCGCTCGGGACTGCAGTTCGATCTGCCTGCCGCAATGGTCATGCGTCCGCTCGCGCTGGCAGATCCCAATGCACTGAAGATCGCTCGCCAACGCTGCGATGAAGCGCTGGCACGCCTGACCCGACACGGCTCGCTGAGCGAATGGCTGACGATGATGCTCGACCAGGCCCAGGACCATCAGCCGCGTCAGCAGGAACTCGCCCGCATCCTGCATCTGTCGACACGCACCATGAATCGACGACTCGCCGCCGAAGGCACCCGCTTTCGTGAGCTTGGACTACAAAGTCGGCATCGACGCGCCTGTCGCTTGCTGTCGGAAAGCACGCTTTCGATTACCCGCATCGCCCTCCAGCTTGGCTACCAGGAGGCCGCCAACTTTACGCGTGCGTTTCGTCGCGCCGAAGGCGTCTCGCCGGTCGAATTCCGCAGCCGATTCAAGAACTGACGTTCAAGCAAAAGACTATGGCTTGAGAACCGATCAGATCAGGAACAATGTCGCCAGACCGAGAAAGATGAAGAAGCCGCCGCTGTCGGTCAATGCGGTGATCAATACGCTCGCGCCAATGGCCGGATCGCGGTCGTAGCGGATCAGGGTCATCGGAATCAGCACACCCATCAAGGCGGCCAGGAGCAGGTTCAAAGTCATCGCGGCCGTCATCACCGCACCAAGTGCCGCGTTGCCATATAGCAGCCAGGCAACCACACCGATCACGCCGCCCCAGATCAAGCCATTCAACACGGCGACGATGACTTCCTTGCGTAGCAGTCGCTTTGCACTCGACGGGCTGACCTGGCCCAGCGCGAGCGCGCGCACGATCATCGTGATGGTCTGATTGCCCGAATTGCCGCCGATACCGGCAACGATTGGCATCAACGCGGCCAGCGCGACCAGCTTGGTGATCGATCCTTCAAACAGGCCGATCACGCGCGATGCAATGAAGGCGGTTACCAGGTTGATCGCCAGCCAGGCCCAGCGGTTGCGCAGTGATTTCCAGACCGAAGCGAAGATGTCCTCGTCCTCGCGCAGACCGCCGCGGCTCAGGGTTTCAGCATCGCTCTCCTCACGCAGGACATCGACCATCGCTTCAATCGTCAGACGTCCGATCAGGCGACCATCGACATCCACCACGGGTGCCGAAATGAGGTCATAGCGCTCGAACGCCTCCGCGGTTTCGATCACATCCTCGTCCGGATGGAACGTATTCGCATCCGCCGCCATGACATCACTGACCATGCGCGCCGGATCATTGACCAGCAACCACTTCAAGGGCAGCACACCAGTCAGCACGTTGTTGCTGTTGACGACAAAAATCTTGTCGGTTTGCTCGGGAATTTCTTTCAGGAAACGCAGGTAGCGCAGCACGACTTCAAGGGTCACGTCCTCGCGGATCGTGATCATCTCGAAATCCATGATCGCGCCGACCTGATCCTCCTCGTAGGACATTGCCGAGCGAAGTTGCTCGCGCTCGGGCGCATCGAGGCGCTGCATCAGCTCGTGGACAACATCGTCCGGCAGATCTTCGGCCAGGTCGGCCAGTTCATCGGCATCCAGCTGCTCGGCGGCAGCCAGGATTTCCGGCGCATCCATGTCGGCGAGCAGGCTCTCGCGCACGGCATCGGAAACTTCCAGGAGGATCTCGCCGTCCCGATCGGCCTTGACCAGATTCCAGACGCTGAGGCGATCCTCGGGTGGCAGGGCATCGAGAATGTGGGCCACGTCCGCCGGATGCAGCTTGTCGATTTCAGCCTGCAGCTCGGCTAGGGTGCGTCGATGGACTTCGACGGCCTCGCGATCCACCGGCCCTTCGCGGTTGGCCAGTTCCTCGACGAGTCGATGTCGATCCAGCATGTCGCTCACGCGGGCCAGATGGCCTTGCAGTTGCGTGGTCGGACGGGTGCTGGTCTCGATTTCAGTCATCATGCGCTCGCATTCCGCCATGCGTGCGCACGGCAGGATCAGGGAATGTCGGTAGGCCGTTTTCGCGGCATTGCGATGTTCGGTTCAGGTGGGCGGAAGGTGGTGGAGGAGGATGGCGGGCAAACTGCTGTACGCAGGCTGCCGGGAGCTCCAAGGAGCCGCGCATGATACGCCGCAGGGCTCGCTCTGTCGCCCGACCATAATCTCAACAGGCAAACTTTGTTGTCGACCTCGTTGCCTGAACGCGATGGCAATCCGCAAGAACTCCCCAGGCCGCTCAGACCAGGGAGGAATCCCTGCGATCGAACAAGCGGCTTAGTTGCTGCGCAAGCGCCGAGATGCCCAGACAACCAAGCACGCCGAACAACAGCGACAGCGACGACTGACCCAGTTGGTCGAGGCGACCAAGCGCGGGAGCGAACCAGCTCGCGCCATAAATCAGGCCAACGAACACCGCAGTAATCCCCAAAATGATTCCCAGGATCAGCAGCAAGCGTTGTTCCATGGTTGATTCAATTTCAACCACAGGACGTCGCTGCATCGCCAAGCCAGCAACCCTGGCCGCAAAATCAGCCGGCAAGTGCATGCGGATCGGCTGGCGAAGGGCCCGCGCGACTGGAAGATAGCCCGCAGTGAGCGCGTCTTCTTCGGAGTGGACGTGCCCCTTGCGCTCGCATTCAATAGCACGTTGCTGGGCCTGCCACTCACGTTCTTCAGGATTCATGCCGCAACTCCCATGCGATCGTTCAGCGCATCACGCAATTGCTTGCGACTGCGAAATAGGTGGCTCTTGATCGTGCCTTCAGCGAGACCGGTGATCGTGGCAATCTCGCCGATTGGTATCTCATCGAGATGATAAAGGGTCAGGATGGTTCGCTGCAGCGGCGGCAGGCACTCGATGGCTTCGTGCAGATAACTGGACGACTGCCCCTCGATACTGGCTGCCTCGATATCG
>JBDTCQ010000173.1:0-9239 GCA_039923515.1 Dokdonella sp. | reverse complement strand
TCAAACACGATTTCACCAACACGGGCAAACTGGAAGGCGACCGAACCACTGGTGCCGAGGTTGCCACCGTGCTTGGACAATGCGTGGCGGACATCAGCCACGGTGCGCACGGAGTTGTCAGTCATCGCATCGATGATCAGAGCCACGCCGCCGGGCCCGTAGCCCTCGTAGCGCAGTTCTTCCATGTTGTCGGCACCCTCGGCACCGGAGCCACGCTTTACCGCGCGCTCGATCGTGTCCTTGGTCATGTTGGCCGACAAGGCCTTGTCGATGCCCAGGCGCAGACGCGCATTGCTTGCCGGATCACCGCCATTGCGCGCAGCAATGGTAATTTCGCGGATCAGTTTGGTGAAAATCTTGCCGCGCTTCGCGTCTTCCGCGTTCTTGCGACCTTCAATACTCGGGCCTCTGCCCATGGGGATACCTGCAACTTCGGGTGGAGAATCAAATCTCGGCGAAACCACCGGCAATGGACTCGCCGGGGCGCGAATTCTAGCGCGACTCCCGGCATCATGGTTGCTTTGAACAGAAGGGAATACCCATGCGCAAGCGGCGTTTCATGCAGGTCGACGTTTTCAGCAATCGGGCGGGTCTGGGCAATCCGCTGGCCGTTGTGATCGATGCCGATGGTCTCGATACCGCTCAAATGCAGCAATTTGCCGCATGGATGAATCTCTCCGAGACCAGCTTCCTGCTGCCCCCGACGCAGGCCGCAGCCGACTATCGCGTGCGCATCTTCACGCCACGCCAGGAACTGCCGTTCGCCGGGCATCCGAGTGTCGGGGCGGCCTGGGTTGCGGTCCAAACCGGCATCGTGCGGCCACGAGAAGGTCACCTGATCCAGGAATGCGCCGCCGGCCTGCTCGCTGTCAGGGTGGAAACCATTGCTGATCGCACGTGCACGCATATCTGCGCCCCGCCTGCGCGGTTCCGCGACTTGGCCAGCGGCTATCAGACGCAGCTTGCATCGATCCTGTCAGATATCGGCGAAATCGATGCCCGCTCGTGCCGTCTCGTCAACAACGGGCCCGAATGGCTGTTGGTCGAGTTGCCCGATGAGGAATCGGTGCGCGGATTCCAGCCAGCAATGGGCGCCATTGCTGAACTTTGCGTGGACACTTCTGCCGTTGGCCTGGCGATTTTCGCCCGCTCGCATGGCGCGGAACATCAGCTGGTCGTGCGTGCGTTCTGTCCCGCCGACGGCATACCGGAAGATCCCGTCACCGGCAGTGCCAACGCGGCGATCGCAGCCCTGCTTTATTCCAGCGGAGCGCTCGATGCCATCGGATCGACTTATCGGGCCAGCCAGGGCCGTGAGCTTGGTCGTGACGGCATCATCGAGGTTACCGTCGATGAGCGCGGCCAGGTCTGGATCGGTGGCGACACGGCTGCCGCGATCGAGGGATCACTCACGTGGCCTGGCTCATGATCTTGTCCTTGATCGCCCAGCGCGAATTGAGCCAGGCCTGGAAGCGGATGCGGAAGTCCTTGTCGTTCTCGTAGTCGCCGCCGAGTAGTTCTTTGGGAATCGGAATCACATCGACGTGGACCTTGACCATGCGCACTCGCCCGGACAGCAGATCCACCATGCCGGGGCGACCATTCGGGTAGATCACGGTCACATCGACAATCGCATTGAGCATGCTGCCCATCGCATCGAGCACGAAGGCGATTCCGCCCGATCGCGGCACCAGCAGGTGCTGGTAGGGTGATTTTCGCCGGTCGTGCTTGGCATCTGTGAAGCGCGTGCCTTCGACAAAGTTCATCACCGATACGGGCAGATGCCGATACTTCTCACAGGCCTTGCGGGTCGCCTCGGTATCCTTGCCGCGCAACTCGGGACGCTTTTTCAGCAACTCCTTCGAATAGCGGTTCATGAAGGGAAAATCGAGGGCCCACCAGGCCAACCCGAGCACCGGCACCCAGATCAACTCACGCTTCAAAAAGAACTTCAGAAAGGGGATGCGCCGGTTGAACGCCTTTTGCAGGACCGGGATGTCTCCCCAGCTTTGGTGATTGCAGATGACCAGATACCAGCCGTCGCGCTTGAGCCCTTCGAGCCCTTCGACTTGCAAGCTGAGGCCGGCAACAAAGGTCACCACCGTACTGTTGACCCAAATCCAGCTTTCGGCGATCAGCACGAGCACCTTGGAAATCGCATTGCGAAATGCGGGGAGCGGAATCAGCAGCTTGAGCAGGGCCAGCAGCAAAAGCGGAGTCGCGTGGACCAGCGTATTGACGCCAATCATGAGAAGGTTGAGCACAAGGCGAAGGTTGGCGGCAAAGGCTTTCAGCATGAAGTCCTGTTCTGATTTGGCAGCGGCGTCGCGCACACTACCAGCGTTTGTCGGTTGCGCGCATCCGGACCAAGCGTTTGCTCAGCGAATTCGGTAACAGCAAATGATCAGATCATTTCCATAGGCTGCGAATCACAGGCTGCCGTGAGCATGCGCAGCACCTTGTCATTGACATCAAAACGATGCGTGTCAATGGACTCGATCATCGGCCCAACCGATCCCGAGTTGACCATGAAGGCAGTGCGGAATCTTGCCAGTTGGTCGAGCAGGACCGGAGCAGTCACAGTTTCGATGCCCTGCTCGCGCAAACCCCGATCAAGCAATTGCTGTGCAATGCCGCGCAGTCCTGGTGCACTCGGCCACACCACGCGTTGACCATCCCAGAAACCGATATTCCAGGTCGAACCCTCCGCCACCTCGGCCTCGACCGTGGTCAGAACCACATCATCGAATCCATCGATTCGCGCCTGCCGGAACAGATGCAGCAAATCAAACATGCCGATGTGCTTGATGTGAGGCAGTACCCGCTCGTGGCAAATCGATTGGAGGTGCAGCGGTCCACTTCGTGGCACTCGCGGCGGACTCGTCGCGATCAGCACATCAGCGGCAGCGGCAAGCTCGGGACGGGTACGATCGAGTTCCCGCGAGAACACCGTGATGCGCAGTGAAACCGGTTCATCCTCGAGGATCTGTCGAACCTGCATGCGCACCCGTTCGATATCGAGATCGCTGCCGAACAACTCACGGGTTGCCGTGGCCAGACGCAGCAGATGCAAGTCGAACCCGCGCACGCGCCGATCACGCACCTGCATCGTGGTGAAGTGCCCGTAGTTCACCTGGGCGAGGTAGGCCAACTCGTCGATCATCGGCTTGCGCCCATTCAACAGAAGCCGCGCGCCCGCCGAACCAGCTGAACACCAAGTCGCAATGGCTTCGATCGATTCCTGCATTCCGGCTTGCTCAGAAAAGGCCGGCGAGAATCATGACCAGACCAACCATCGAGACCGCCCAGACCAGCGAACGCAAATACGGAATACCCGCCGCATACAACGGCAGATAGGCCACCCGCGCCCAGAAATACAGTTGCGCACCAAGCGCGGTTTGCGCGTCACCCTTCTGGGTCAACGCTATCGCCAGCACGGCCGCCGCGAAGAATCCGAAGGTTTCGAGGAAATTCCGACTGGCACGATCGAGGCGGCTGGCGATCGGATTCAATGGCGGAGCCGTGCCATCGCGCGGACCTACATTCCAGGTGACGCCGCGCTGCAGGGTAGCGAACGTCGCGGCCAGCGCAATTTGAACAAGCCCAAGCACGATGGACCAGGCCAGCATCTTCAGTTCGATCGACATGACATCCTCCCGGGTTGAAGTCCGATAGTGCCCACTTTTCATCATCCGTGCATGACCCGGAGCATTTCGCGCGACGGGCGCTGTGGCATGCTTGCGACCGGCGCGGAAGCCGAGCGGATTCCGATTCCTCCCTGCCCATTCGAGACCCTGTCGTGAGCACCCTTTCCGCGCCCGCAAAGGCCCAGTTCCAGATCCACTTCTGCGTATTGCTGTGGGGCTTCACCGCCATCCTCGGCAAGATGATCAGCTTGCCCGCGCTGCCCCTGGTGTGGTGGCGAATGCTGGTTGTAGTTGCCGTGATCGCGCTGATACCGCGGGCCTGGCGCGGGCTGCGTGAGATGTCGCCGAAGCTGGTTCTCTCCTATGCCGGCATTGGTGTGCTCGTCGCCCTGCACTGGCTGACGTTCTATGGCGCAATCAAGCTTGCCAATGCCTCGGTTGCGGCGACCTGCATCGCGCTGGCGACCGCGTTCACGGCCCTGGTCGAACCGAAGCTGGCACGCCGCGCATTCTCAAAGCGCGAGTTGGCCCTCGGCCTGGCCGTGTTGCCCGGGGTCGCCCTCGTTGTCGGCGGCGTGCCTGATGATTTCAGAATCGGCATCATTGTCGGCGCGATCTCGGCATTTTTTGTGGCCTTGTTCAGCTCGCTCAACAAGCGCTTGGTGGAACATGGTGATCCCTTGACCGTGACGGGTATCGAGCTCGGCGCCGGCACGCTCGCACTGACCTTGTTGTCACCGTTGATGCCGTGGATATTCCCGGCCTTCTCGGGCGACATCTTCAGCATTCCGGGGGGCCGTGACATGGGCTTGATCCTGATTCTGTCGATCGTCTGCACGTTGCTGCCGTTCGCATTGTCACTGGTCGCCCTGCGCCACATGACGGCGTTCAGCGCGCAACTGGCGGTCAATCTCGAACCGATCTACGCGATTACGCTGGCGGCAATCCTGTTCGGCGAACAGCACGAACTGACCCCCCTGTTTTATGCAGGCGTCGTCATCATTCTGGCTGCCGTTTTCATCCATCCACTGATCGGCAAGCGCAAGCAACATGTGCAACCCGAGATCCTCGCCGTGGCCGAGGCGAAGAACATCCTCGAATAGTCCCAGCGTCTGGAGCAATCGGCCAGATTAGACAGCCAGCGTGATGGAATGAATCGCTCGGGCAAAGGCCTCGGCCATCAGATACACCTACGCCAATCCATGGTTAGATATTCGCCAGATATGCCGAATAAACGCTTATTACTACTTTTTCTCGACTAATTAGACGAATTGTAATCATGTGCTGATTGGCGTATAACTCGCTTATTCAGTCGATTTAAATCGAAGAACCCGCTTAACACGCCAAAAGAGGCGAACAAACATGAGCGTCAAGCATCAACTTTCCGATGCTCGCCTGCTACAGCTCGTCGGTGAGCGCATCAGTCGGCAACGCCTGCAGCGCAATCAAACGCAGGCTGAGCTGGCCACGACATCCGGCGTCTCCAAGCGCACTGTCGAACGCCTCGAAGCCGGTGAATCGAGTCAACTCTCCAACTTCATCCGCATCCTGAGAGCCCTCGACCTGCTCGACGGGCTTGATCAGCTGGTTCCCGATCCAATGCCGAGTCCACTCGAGCAACTCAAGCTGCAAGGTCGGCAAAGGCAACGCGCATCGTCGGTGCGCGAACCCGAGCCGGCGACCAAGGCATGGACCTGGAAAGACGAGCCGTGACAACGATCGCCGAAGTCCGTCTGTGGGGTCGCTCAATCGGCGCCGTCTCGGTTGAGGACTCGTTCAGCACAGCGGCATTTCAGTACACGCCGGAATTTGCCCGCAGCGGTATCGAGGTCGCGCCGCTGATGATGCCGCTCGATGAGCGCGTCTATGCATACCCCAAGCTCGCCCACGAATCCTTCCACGGCCTGCCCGGAATGCTGGCCGATTCCCTGCCCGATCGCTTCGGCAATGCCTTGATCGATGCGTGGCTGGCCACCCAAGGCAGAACACCCGAGAGCTTCGATGCCGTCGAAAGGCTTTGCTATATCGGAGCGCGCGGCATGGGCGCCCTCGAATTCGCTCCCGCCACTGGGCCAAAAGCGAGAGACAGTCAAAAAGTGTCGGTCGATGCACTGGTCGAGCTGGCTTCCGAAGTGCTCAGCCAGCGCAAAGATCTGAAGCAGTCATTTGCCGACGAACATACGGCCGAATCCTTGCGCGACATCCTGCGCGTCGGCACCTCGGCCGGCGGCGCACGCGCGAAAGCAATCATTGCCTGGAACAGTACGACCAACGAAGTCCGCTCGGGCCAGGTTGCGGCCGGCTCCGGCTTCGATTACTGGATCCTCAAGTTCGACGGCGTCAGCGGCAACAAGGACAAGGAACTTGAAGATCCCAAAGGTTACGGCGTGATCGAATATGCCTATGCGCTGATGGCCCGTGCGGCGGGCATTGACATCAGCGAGTGCCGCCTGCTCGAGGAAAACGGACGTCGACACTTCATGACGCGCCGCTTCGACCGGCTTGAGGGTGGCGAGAAATTGCATATGCAATCACTCGGCGCACTCGCCCACTACGACTTCAACCTGGCTGGTGCCTATGCCTACGAACAAGCCATGCTGGTGATCCGTCGCCTCGATCTGGGCATGGCGGCGATCGAGGAGCAGTTCCGGCGCATGGCATTCAACATCATCGCGCGCAACCAGGATGACCACGTCAAGAATATTGCCTTCCTGATGGACAAGACCGGCCGCTGGTCTCTCTCGCCGGCGTTCGATGTCACCTACAGCTACAACCCGGACGGCCTGTGGACCGCCTCACAACAGATGACGATGAACGGCAAGCGCGGGGAATTCACGCTGGAGGATTTCCGAGAATGCGCGAAGGCCGCGTCGATGAAGCGCGGTCGTGCGCAAACGATCATCAATGAGGTGACCGAAGCCGTCCGCCGCTGGCCCGAGTTCGCGGCGAGCGCCGAGGTCATGCCGGGTTGGGTGCAAACCATCCAGCAAAACCTGCGCCTCGATATCGCCTGAGTATCCGTTCACGCGATCCGGTTCCCTGGGCTGCCCGAGCTTCGCACAAGCACGTATGCTGCGATGCAAGCACCCATAACCTGATCATCATCTGCCGAGGCAAACCATGTCGCTTGTCAATCTGCTCGTCATCCTCGCCTTGCTCCAATACGTCTACTTCGCAAGCCGAGTTGGCTGGGCGCGTGGAAAATATGACGTACCCGCACCCGCCACAACAGGCAATCCAATCTTCGAGCGTCACTATCGCGTTCAGAGCAACACGCTGGAATTGCTGATCCTGCTGGTACCTGCCGTCTGGATCGCCTCGGCCTACTGGAACCCGCTGTTCATCGCCGCGATGCTGGCCATCTACATCGTCGGGCGGCACATCTATTACGTCACCTACATCCAGGATCCCAAAAAGCGCTCGATGGGTTTTGGCCTGAGTTTCCTGCCCATCGTGGCCCTGCTGTTGTCCGGGCTTGGCGGGGCAGTCTGGGCGCTGATCCGGACCGGAATCTAGCGCTCTCCACGCCCCCATTCTCAGTCAGGGAAGCAACCCGATGCTCTCGTATTCGCAAATCCGAATCATTTCTATCGCCACCGTTGCCATTCTTGTCGGCGGATGTGCAGCCGGCGGCGACGTGCGCAAACCGATTCCGACCGCGTTCTTCGCCGCGCCGGAATCCGCGCATCGATTGGTCGTGATGCTGCCCGGACGTGGGGATGATCTTGCCTCGCTTGAAAGCAAGCACATCGCGCAGACGATCCAGACGGCGTGGCCCGACGCCGACGTGATCCTGACCGGACTGACCATGCCCTTCTATCGACAAGGTCAAGCGGCCAGACGTCTGCACGATGAAATCATCGAGCCGCAGCAACGCTCAGGCAATCGCGATCTGTGGGTCATCGGCATCTCACTCGGCGGCATGGGCAGCATGCTCTATGAACGCGAATATCCGGGTCAGGCGCATGGCGTCATGTTGCTGTCGCCCTATCTCGGCGAGAAGGCAATCCACAACGAGATCCGTGCAGCCGGCGGCCTCGCCGAATGGGATGCCGGTCCCTTGCAAGCGACCAATGCGGATACTTTCCAGCACGAACTGTGGCGCACGGCAAAAACGTGGCAGGAGACGCCCGCGCGTGCATCAGCCGTCTGGCTTGCTTACGGTAGCAATGAATCCTTCCGCCAGCCGATTGAGCTGATGAGTCCCGCGTTGCCCGCCGACCATGTCCTCATGCTGCCCGGTGGGCACGACTGGAAGCTGTGGAACACCGCATTGCGCGAATTGCTCAATCGAGCGCGCTAAGTCCCGATCTAGAGCATCGGCAGCTTGAGGCCCTGCTCTTTCGCGCACGCCTTGGCGATCTCGTAGCCGGCATCGGCCTGACGCATGACGCCGGTTGCCGGATCATTCCAGAGCACGCGGGCGATGCGCTTGTCGGCAGCAATGCTGCCATCGCAGACGATGACGATGCCGGAATGCTGGGAGTAGCCCATGCCGACACCGCCGCCGTGATGCAGTGAAACCCAGGTTGCGCCACTGGCCACGTTCAACATCGCGTTGAGCAAGGGCCAGTCGCTGACCGCATCACTGCCATCTTGCATCGCTTCGGTTTCACGATTCGGACTTGCGACGCTGCCGGAATCCAGATGATCGCGACCGATCACGATCGGTGCTTTCAGCTCACCGTTGCGGACCATCTCGTTGAAGGCGAGACCGAGCTTGTCGCGCACACCGAGGCCAACCCAGCAGATACGCGCGGGCAGACCCTGGAAGCTGATCCGTTCGCGCGCCATATCGAGCCAGTTGTGCAGATTCTTGTCATCCGGAATCAGCTCCTTGACCTTCGCATCCGTCTTGTAGATGTCCTCGGGATCACCGCTCAGGGCAACCCAACGGAATGGACCGATCCCGCGGCAGAACAGCGGGCGCACATAGGCTGGCACAAAGCCCGGGAAGTCGAAGGCATTCAGGCAGCCCTCGTCCTTGGCCATCTGACGGATGTTGTTGCCGTAATCGAACGTCGGAATTCCCTGCTTCTCGAACGCGAGCATGGCCTCGACATGCACACGCATTGATTTCTTTGCCGCATCGCGGACCTTGTCCGGATTGGTCTTTTGTTCAGCCAGCCACTGCTCGACACTCCAGCCAATCGGCAAATAGCCATGCACCGGATCGTGCGCGCTGGTCTGATCGGTGACCGCATCGGGCCTGACTCCGCGGCGCACGAGGTCGGGCAGGATATCGGCGGCGTTGCCAAGCAGGGCGATCGACTTGGCTTCACCGGATTTCGTGTATTTGCTGATGCGCGCCAGTGCGTCATCAAGATCGGTCGCCTGCTCATCGACATAGCGCGTGCGCAGGCGGAAATCGATGCAACGCTGCTGGCATTCGATATTGAGCGAACTGGCACCAGCCAGGCTGGCCGCGAGCGGTTGGGCGCCGCCCATGCCGCCCAGACCTGCTGTCAGAATCCATTTTCCTTTGAGACTGCCGTTGTAGTGTTGCCGGCCCATTTCGACGAAGGTTTCGTAGGTGCCCTGGACAATGCCCTGTGAGCCAATGTAGATCCACGATCCGGCCGTCATCTGGCC
>JBDTCQ010000172.1:0-4147 GCA_039923515.1 Dokdonella sp. | reverse complement strand
CGTGCTGACTCCGACCAGTGGCAAGGTCGAGGTATTCGGTACGGTGGGTGCCTTGCTCGAGCTCGGCGCGGGATTTCATCCCGATTACAGCGGTCGTGACAACGTCGGGATGGCAGCGGCATTGCATGGCCTCAGTCGCGACGATCTGGCTTCGCGCATGCAACAGATCATCGATTTTGCCGACATCGGGAGCTATATCGATGAGCCGGTCAAGCACTATTCCTCGGGTATGGTCGTGCGCCTCGGTTTTGCCATCATTGCTTCGCTGAAGCCGGATCTCTTGATCACCGACGAGGTTCTCGCGGTTGGCGACGAATCTTTCCAGAAGAAGTGTATTCGCTGGATGGAGGACTATCTGCAGGATGGTGGAACGCTGCTTCTGGTCACCCACAGCATGTATCACGCACAGAAGCTGTGCCGGCATGCCCTTTGGCTCGATCATGGTTCACTGATGCAGTTTGGTGATGTCTTCGACGTCACTCAGGCCTATTTGGCCTGGCACGAGCGCAAGCAGGCTGCCAGTGAGCAGCGTCCCGCCAGGCACTCGGGGGGCGAATTCGAGATCATCGATCTGGAAGTCAATGGCAGCGGAGGCACTCAGCCCGCGCTGATGGAGATTGGAGGCACGTTGCAGATGAGTTCGCGTATTCGATCGCGAGACGCCAGGGTTCCCATCGCGATGTTCGGAATCGTACGCGCGGATGGCACACCAGTTTATGGGGTCAGTACCGACATGGATGAAGTCAGTGTCCAGCGACTTTCAGACCATGAGTACAGGGTTGAAATCGAGTTTGTCGGACTCAGTGTATTACCGGGGAGTTATCAGGTACGCATCCACACCATGGATACCGAAGGTTTGCGTCTGTTCGATACGCTCGAGCGAGGCCTGACGATTCGAGGCGAATCTCGCGAGTTTGGATTGGTCAGGCTGCCTCACAACTGGAAGCAAGCCGCCGGAGATAGGAGTGGTTGACGAGACAACGGCAATGGAATTCACAGGTGAACGCTTCACGCCCGAATGCGTGCGCGAGATCTGGTATGAGCACTGGCATCGCTATGCGTTTGCCCTTGATCTGGCCAAAGGCAAACGTGTCCTCGACGCGGCTTGCGGTGAAGGTTATGGTTCGAATCTGCTTGCCGGCGTTGCCGAGCACGTCCTGGGCGTTGATATTTCGGACGAGGCGATCGGTCATGCCCGCAATCGTTACTGCAATCGCAACAATCTGGAATTCCGCAGCGGTGACGCCGCGCAGCTCGAACTTCCTGACAACAGCGTTGATGTGGTGGTTTCGTTCGAGACGCTTGAACACCTGCATGCTCAGAACGAGTTGGTTGCCGGTTTCGCCCGCGTGCTTGCCGACAATGGCATTCTGCTGATCTCCTCGCCAGACAAGCATGCCTACAGCGAAGTGGCCGGATTTCGCAATGAATTTCATGTACGTGAACTCTACCGCGAAGAATTGCTCGAGCTTTTGCGCCCGCACTTCAAGTGCATCCGCCTGTATGGACAAAAGTTGCTGTTTCAGTCGGTGATGTGGACGCTCGACGGATCGGGCGAAGGCGCGACAGCGCAGACCGTGTCCACAATGGGCGAGGTATCGCCGGCTTTCGACTATGCGCCCGTGTATTTCGTCGCCGTATGCTCGAACCTCGCGCCTCCCACAGGTCTCCCGCGCATATCCTGTTTTGGCGATCGCGAAGAATCAGTCTATTCGCATTACAATGGCGAAGTCCGCAAGAACATGAATGCAGGCGCGCGCATCGCCGAACTTGAAGCCGAAATAGAGCGGCTACGGACGTCCACTCCCGACAAGACTTCATCAAAGTAGCCCGCGTTGGTTGCATAGATGACGGAACACAGCAATCTGATGAATAAAACTCCCGAGTTCCAGATCAATTACGGCACCATGAACTTTGCCGGCCCGAGTGTGCGCGCCGCGAACGATGCGCCGCGTTACGCGGCGATCGACGCGATGATCGCGCCACTATCGAGTGACGAATATGCCTTCATTGCCAGGGAGTCCGGTGAGCGCCATGTGCTCACGCACCATGTCCTGCAAACGCTCGATCAATGTCGCGAATTCCGCACGATCGACGAGCATGTGGCCCGAGTGGCATCGGTGGTTCCAGGGTTGACCCAACACGACCGTATCCGCAAAGGGCTTGAAGGACTCGCTTCGACGGGCTTGCTTGTGTCTGACGGCGATTATCTGGCTGGCCTCGAACGCGAGCCGGAAGCGCAACCACGCAGTCTTCACGCAATCTACATCCGCGCCTGCGATCGGCCGCAGCAACTTCGACTGCTGCTCGATTCGCTGGCCAATTACGAGCGCCGTTTCCGCGTAGCGCGCACCATCATCCTGCTTGATGATTCGATTCAAGAAAGCAATCGCGACACCAATCGCGATCTGCTGCGCGAGTTCGCCCGAGCGGTCGGCAATCCGGTCAGCTATATCGGCCCGGTGGAAAGGTCGAAATTGCGCCAGCGACTCGCCAAGGCCGTGCCGCAGGCTGCATCGAGCCTCGATTGGCTGCTCGATCGCGGGCCGCGCACGCGCCGCGGGGGGGGCGGGCGATCATGGAATCTTGCCTTGCTCCTGTCAGCAGGGCGTCTGTTCGCGATGCTCGACGAAGATTTTCGGCTGCCCTTGCACCGTCATGCCGATGTTCAACCGGGGCTTGAGCCGAACCCTGCCGTGGCCGCTTCCGCACGCTTCTACCGCCGCCTCGAACATGCGCTCGTGGCCGGTGAGGAAGAGATCCAGGATCCATTTGAAGCGCACCTGCAAATCTGTGGTGATCGGCTCGGTGCCGCAGTTACCCAGGAAGGTTATCGCCTGAATCGCGACAGTTTGCGAGGTATCAATCTCGGGCGGCTCGAACACCTGCGTGGGGATGCCCGCGTCCTGCATACCTTGAACGGAACTTGCGGAAGCTCGGGTGCCGAGAGCGCGCTCTGGCTCTATCACCTTGATGCTGAAAGTCGTGCTGAATTCTGGGTCGACCGGGAGTCGTACTTGCGCAACATCGAGGCGCAGAGCCTTTGGTACGGAAACCTCCGCGCGAAGCCGGCTACCCAGGCCTACTTCACGCCATTCCTGTTCGACAACCGTGAAATGCTGCCATGCACGAATCCGGATGGGCGTGGTGAGGACGGTCTGGCCAGTGCGGCAACTCAGTTCTGCCATCCCGGCTCGCTGGTCGTACATCTGCCTACGGCCATGGGCCATGCCCAGGAATCCGAACGCCAGCGCTCGCAGGTGACCATGGCAGCACACACCCCACGCTTCAATCACTTCCTGCGAGATTACGCGAGCAATCAGATCGGTTCGGCCAAGGCGGCCGGTGCCGGACGCCGGCTGGAGTTGCTCGGCGCGTTGACCGCGGATCTCGCCGCGGCCGATGACGCGACCCTGATTTCCTCCCTGAGCGAATATCTGGGATTTGTGCGCGCCGATGTTGTCGAGCGCCTGCAGAACCAGTTCGAGTTGCTCGCCGCCGAAGCGCCGGTTTACTGGCAGGCGGATGTGCGGGCCATCGTCCGCAACAATGGCAATGCGCTGCTCAAGCAGGGCGCGCCGAGGTTGGCCGACTGGCCGGAAGAATTCGACGCCAAGGCGTGTGCTGGCGCCGCACGGGCCGAGTTGGCCGACATGGCCCAGGCTTGGCAGGACTGGCCAGCCGTGTGGAATGCCGCGCGCGAACAGGGCGATCGACTGACCAGCGGGCTCTGACGCCGAAGGATGACGGTGTTGTCGACATCTGCCGTGCCAGAACCCACCGGGGTTGTTGTTGTAACCGCCAACAGCGGACCGATCAGCGTGCTTTGTGTCGAGCGTTTGCTGGCATCAACGGCTCCGATTGCGCTCACGGTCATCGACAATGCGTCGGACGATGGCCAAATCGATGCGATCGCGCGTCTGTTTGGTGCGGATCCGCGTTTGAGTATCCGGCGCAACCTCAAGAACATCGGCTTTGGTCCGGCCGCCAATCAGGCTGCCGTCACCAGCAAAGGCGAATGGCTGCTCGTGCTCAATCCGGATTGCCTGGTCGGCCCCGATACAATCGAGAAGTTGTGCTCAATTGCACGATCGGAGCCCCGTGCAGGCATCATTGGTGTCCGTATCGTTGATCGCGAAGGAAGCGC
>JBDTCQ010000171.1:0-4602 GCA_039923515.1 Dokdonella sp. | reverse complement strand
CGGAGGCCAACGCAGAAACCTCGCCCTATCATCCGTTCGACCTGACCAAGGTCTGGCCGCACAAGGATTACCCGTTGATCGAAGTGGGCGAGTTCGAACTCAACCGCAACTCGGCAAACTTCTTTGCCGATGTCGAGCAAAGTGCGTTCGCGCCGTCCAACCTCGTGCCGGGCATCAGCGTATCTCCCGACCGCATGCTGCAGGCACGTTTGATCAACTACGCCGATGCGCAGCGCTACCGTCTGGGCACCAACTATCAGCAGATTCCCGTCAATGCAGCGCGCTGTCCTGTTCACAGCAACCATCGCGATGGAATTGGTCGCGTTGATGGCAATTACGGCAGCGTGCCGCATTACGAACCCAACAGCTTCCATCAGTGGCAGCAACAGCCGCAGTTCCGCGAACCGCCATTGAAGATCAACGGCAACGCCGATCACTGGGACTTCCGCGAAGACGATGCCGACTACTACAAGCAACCCGGTGACCTGTTCCGGCTGATGGCGCCGGCACAGCAGCAGGTTCTGTTTGACAATACGGCCCGCGCAATGGGCGACGCGCCGGACTTCGTCAAGCAGCGCCATGTAGACAACTGCAGCAAGGCAGACCCGGCCTATGGTGCAGGCGTAGCCGCTGCGCTGCGGACGCTTGGCAGCAACGTTCGCTAGGAATGAGGCTCCGGTGAGTCACGGGAGAGACCAGGTCTGGGCTCGTGCGCAAAAGCGAGCTCAAAAGCAAATTGTATCGGTTCAGTGAAACGCATTTGGGACACCCACTACCTGAAGCAAGATGGTGGGTGTCCCGTCGGTTGCGCCGATTGTTGTCGGTTCTCGCAGGTTTGGATGCTTCAAATTCTGTGATTCAAGGAAGGGCTGTTGCAGGCCATCAAGGGATGGTGATCGCGGCACCGGTATTGTCGTAAGCGTAATCCATGATCATGGCTGGGAATCCGGTTCCCGACGTGGTCAGCATATGCACGTAACCGTAGTTGACCTCACCCGTATCCTCGTTCATGAATTTGACGCCAAGATAGCCATTCATCCCACGCCAATAGTTGAAAAAGGCTGTGCTCTGGCCCCAGCCGTCGCGGATGAACGTCGAGGAGGGCCCAATTGTGTCGCCGGGGCCAAGCACCAGATACGACCTCACCGTTGCCGACGCCACGCCAGCGTTTTCCTCAGACCCCCAGATAAAGTACATGACGGGACCCCAAAGGTACGGGTCACCTTGGGCGATGGCCAAGTCAAGGCCGGCGACGGACCCTGATGACATCTCGCCGGTCACGAAGTTAACTGAAAATCCGCTCGGCGAGATGGCGAAGTTGCGCGGGCCGCTGTAGACGATGTGCGCAGGAGTAGAGTCGCAGGAACCGTCTTCGCCTTCTTCGAAACTGCTGCAGAAAATTGCGTCGCTTTGCAACCCACCCACGTACAGCGTGTAGTCTTCTGCCTGACCCCATTTGGCCTCTCCCTCATTGCACGACCACGGATTGGCCATCAGATCGAACGCCTTGATGACGCGCATGCGTGTCTCGCCCGTCTTGGCCGAGCGGGGTACCCGGATCGCGGCGCTCACACGCTTGCTGTCGGAACCTGTCGAATAGGCCAGATAGCCAATCACGTATCCCTCAGTTGCATTGTCGAAGAGACCATCCTGGTTCCAGTCGATATAGACCTTGACGCCCTCCGCCCTGTCACCCACGGTCAGGCCTTTGACGCTGACATCAACGAGTTCACCCGTTTGCACCTGACCTACGAGGGTTGTGAAATCCTCCAATGACGGTGAAGCGTCCAGCGTGGCATCGGAGGCGTTGTTGATGCCCATGCCGGTGACGCGAGTGATTGGATGGACAGCCTGCACATACGACACAGAACAATAACGCGCGAGGAAGTCCGCACCATTGCGAGTGATCGTCACGTTGTCGGCCATTGGGTAAATATTCCCGGGCGCCAGTGTGACGGACGTCGCTTGCATGCTTTGCGTTGCGACAGGCGTGGCTGCGAGTGCACTCATGGCACAGGCCAATCCCATGGCCGCGCCCAGCGTGGTCAGACTTCTTCTTAAACGTTTCATGACCTGAACCTCCTACTTTGGAGATCGAAATAGCGGTTTGTCCTGAGTCGCAGGAACCGGCTTCGCCGGATTCGCAATGCGCGATAGGGCATCGCTTTTGACCGGTCCGACACTGGCCAGTCATCCCTTCAAGGTCTTCGCCGCTACACGATGGATCAGCGCTGTCGAACGTCTTGGTTACGTGCCTGCGCGTGAATCCGGGCAAGGTGCTTCTGCGCACAACGTGTCTGATGCGCATGTAGGTCAAACGTTCCCGTGGGAAGTTCAGGGGGAGAGTGGCGCTTGTTGCGTACCCTCAGATCCACTGTTGAGCACCGGTGTCCCGGCTATCGCCGAGTGAGGCGAGGGGCGGACAAGATGCTGGATCGCCATTGAAGCGCTGATCCCTGGATTGTCGTTCTATTTCTGCAATTCATCACGGCCTGGCTTCGCCGGCGGAGTGTGGCCGCTGACGGATGATGAGTTCCGGTTGTGTTGCACGTTTTGCTCCATCGAGCGCTGCAACCATCTCGCGGTATATTGCAGTCCTCGCAGGGCCCATACCCGGTAGAGCCCATAACCCAGCGTAGCGAAGCTGAGAACATATGCGAGCTTGCGATCGCTGCCGGGAGGTGTGTTTTGCAACGTGAGCACGAAAAAAGGAATGGCTGTCATGGCCGCGATGAAGAACGCGGTATGCGCGCTCGTTTGCATCCGCGTGCTGCCGGCCATGCGCCAGTGCGGATGATGGTTGACAGCATGGAACGCGCTCAACAACAGCGCCATCAGCAGGCTTGGTACAGATCCCAGGAAGGCCTCGCTGCCGGAGCCCCCGACTGCGCCGTACCCTTTCAGAAAAAGCACGCACAATCCTGCAACCAGGTAGGCCATCAGTGCAGCAAACCACAAGACGCTTTGCGTCTGCCCTCGTTCAATCTGCTCGGGTGTTGAAAGCAGCTTCCCGTAAACGATTGTTCCGCCGCGTGCGAGCGATCGGGCGACTCGCCAGACGTATTCGTCCTCAGCGCAGGCATGCAGCATGTCGCTCCAGCTGCTGCGTGAACGAATCACCTTGATGATGTCATCCGTCAGCCCGATCAGAAGGTTGATCAGCAGCACGAAGACGACACCTGCAGGTTCCCAGCCCAGCAAGATCAGGCCGATCAGAGGTGCTGCACTGGCGAGTATCAGCGCGTAGGCTGATTCGCGCCGATCATCCATTCCATAGGACTCGAGTCGCTCGAGTGCGCCGTCGGCATACACATGCATCAATTCACGCATCGGGCGTGTGATCTCAACCCAAGCCGAGCCTTGGCGTGTGCGTTCGAACATATCCGGCAATACCCTGCGCAAATTCTGATGAGGAGGAAACCACGGCGCCAGAAAAAATGCGTGCCACTTCATCCAATCAACGCAGAATCGCGGCGTCGGGGGCCACTCGTCGGCAAGCGAATGTGGGCAGGTAAAGGAACTCCATCGTGATTGCCGCAAGCGCTGGACAGTTGATTGCCATCGGCGATGAAAATCGATGGTCAACGCAGGGTCAGGCCGAGTGGCAAATCATCATGCTGCAAGGCTGGACCATTCCAATCGTCCCTGTTCACTCCAGTTCAACAGTGAAGTCGTCCTGGAGACGCGCGCCACGGGCGTTTTTCTCAACAAGAAGATGTATCCCCTCAAGCACTTTGCCTTCCAGCATGATTCTTCGCTGTGCACGCAAGACGGCCTTGCCGCGCTTGCTTGGAACAACGTGGCCCCACACGGCGGAATCAGCTGGGGCGCTGGTCACCAGGGTTGTGAGAAGCACAACGCGACCACCGCGCTCAACCACAATAATCCTGAGGAAGTGGCCGTAGATAGCGACAATGGGCGCATCAGCAAATACGATGCGCGCGATACCACTGAGGGCGACGTTCGCACGAGTCTTCATCAAGCCGAGGAAGGTGCGTCCGTGAATTGTTTTGCTCTTGAAGGCGTTGTGGATGACGTCCTGGTTCTTGGCCAGACAGGTGGCGATGCGCTCAGCTTCGATGCTCGAAAAACGATCGGGTGGGAGATAAATCGTGTCACCCGTCTGGTAAACGCCGCCGGTTCTGCTTTCACCGCTGGTGTCCAGTTCCAAGCCCAAGTGATAGATCGTTGGGTCGCCTTGATGCAGATAGGAATTGAGATTGTGGTAATAGTTTTCGTAGTTGATGAACGCGAGTTCGGTGCCTCGATAGCGATAGCGTCGCTCGACTTGTGAGCCGCCTGCCTCATTGCCATCGTAGGGTCGAGCATCCACAACGAAGTCGCCGTCCGGACAGGCCAGACTCAGAATCAGCTGAAAGGGTCGGGCATAGGCCGGAATCGCAAACAGGCTGAGAATACTGACAGCCGCCATGATTGAAAGAAAACGGATACGTTTCACTAGTACTCAATGCTTCTATAGAGCATGCGGAGCCTGATGCAAGCAGACAATGACCGGTAAACAAGAAAATCCACAGGTGCAGTGCGATGCTACGTCACCTCTCAGAAATTTCCTACGGGCGCACCGCTCTCGCGTTGTCATGC
>JBDTCQ010000170.1:0-6356 GCA_039923515.1 Dokdonella sp. | reverse complement strand
GTACCCAGATATTGCGGGACATCAGCAGCGTTAATCCCCTCTTGTGCGCCCTTGCGCGGGCGACAACGGGACCGGGCCAGTTCATCGAGTGTCATTGCGGATCCTTCACCAGCAAAGCGGCAAGTATAAGCGGCTGGGGAGTGGGACACGGTGCAATTGCGTCTAACAAGTACTAGAATAGTCCTGATTCGGCCAAGGTGTGATTGGAATGATCGAAATCAGTGAATCGGCTGCGGATTATTTTCGCGGTTTGATCAAAGCGCAGGATCTGCCGGGACTCGGTATCCGTTTGCGCGCGGTCGCGGCAGGAACCCCGCAAGGCGACTGCCAGCTCGAGTTCTGCGAGCCTGGCGATTTGCGCGGCGACGAGTGGGAGATCGAGTGCAAGGGATTTTCGCTGTACGTCGAAGCCGACAGCGTGGTCGCCATTGATGGCGCGAACATCGATTTCACCCGCGATGCAACCGGCGGCCAGCTCTCGATCAAGGCGCCCAAGCTGCGTGGCACGGCGCCCGATGCCGATGCCAGCGTGGTCGAGCGTGTGCGTTACCTGATTGATGCCGAGATCAATCCAAAGCTTGCCTCACACGGCGGACGCGTTACCCTGCGCGAGATCACCGCTGAAGGTATTGTCGTCCTGCAATTTGGCGGCGGTTGCCACGGTTGCGGAATGTCCGAGGTCACCCTCAAGAACGGAATCGAGAAGACGCTGTGCGAGAAGATTCCCGAGGTGACCGGTGTCAGAGATATCACCGATCACAAGAGCGGCAGCAAACCCTACTACGACCGCAAGGCCGGCTGATCCAAAGCAGAATCCCGGCATGCGCCGGGATTCTCGGGTTGGCCATGATCGGTAGTTTGCGGCCGACTACTGGCCTTCCATCCGTCCATGCAGGTCCACCAGTTGGCCTGGCATTGCCGAGAAATAGGCGGCCAGATTGCGGATGTCCTGATCAGAGAGTTTCTCGGCGTAGACCGCCATGATCGGATTGTTCCTGTCGCCTGAGCGGTATTCCTCAAGGGCGCGAGCCAGATAGTCGGGATATTGGCCGGCCAGGCGCGGATAGATCACCGCCGTGGAATTGCCGTCGGCACCGTGGCAGGCCTGGCAGGTCTGGGCGAGCACCTTGGCGGCTTCGAGATTGACCGGTTCGGCTGCGAATGCCGAAGTTGCGATCGAGGCGAGGCCGAGCAGGGCAAGTCGGGCCAATGTCTTGTTGGTCTTCATTACTCGACTCACTCCGCGATCTTGAGACTGGAAAGGAAAGCGGCGATATCGGCGATGTCCGCATCGCTCATGCTTTCGCCTTGTGCGCGCATGGTCGGGTGCTTGCGCCCGCCCGTCTTGTATTCGGTCAGCGCGGCCACGAGGTAATCGTAGTTCTGCCCGCCAATGCGCGGAACATGGTAGTTCGGGTAGGCATTCTTCCAGCCCGTGATGCCGTGGCAGCCGGTGCAGGTATAGGCCTTCAGGCGTCCTTCGGCAGGGTCGCCTTTTGCATCCTGAGCAAGAACGGTCGTGGTTGAAAACAGGGCAAGGAGTAGCAGCAGCACTCGGGTCATCTCGAAGGTTCCGGATCCGGCTGGGTGGAAGGTGGGGTGTGGCAAGCCCCGGAGTATAGCGATTTGGGCCGCGCAGGTCAGCGTTTGAAGATTTGCTCCGATAGAACCCGCGTGTGACTACTGGCTCAAGACATTCGATTCCCGCCCGAATAATCTTGCGCATGAAAAAATCAGACGGTTGATCGAATCGCGTGGCATAAGCGCTGATGAGGGAGAAAGCCGATTCGCGCCTGGCACTGTCGGCTTTGATTTCTGTGTTCGCCTAAACCGTTTTTCCACTCGATGTATCCAAGCCTGTCCGACGGCGGCCGGTTTCATGCTTGCTCACATATAGTGTTATGGTCTACTATAACACCATGTCATTCTGGGGTTGTCCAATGCATTCATTTTTCGACAGATTTTCGCTGCGCCGCTTGATGCCGGTCTTCGCGATTGGGCTGATACTGCCGGTGCTGGCCGCCTGCAACAAGCCGAATGCCGAGGCAAAGGCGGCGCAAGCGGCGGCCGAATCGTCGGTGCCGATCGAAGCGGTGCCTGTAACCCGGCGTTCGATCAGCGCGAGTTACTCGGGAACGGCGACGCTGGAGCCGGAAAACGAGGCCCAGGTTGCCGCGAAGATCAGTGGCGTCCTGCTCAAGCTGAGGGTCGAGGAGGGTGATCAGGTCAAGGCTGGCCAGGTTCTGGCCACGCTCGATGGCGAGAATCCACGCCTCAACCTGGCCAAGGCCGAAGCATCGCTGCACAAGCTCGAGAACGATTATCGGCGGTCGAAAGAGATGTTCGAACGCAAGCTGCTCAGCGTTGAGCAGAATGACAAGATCCGCTACGACCTCGAAACCCAGCGTGCGACCTGGGAGTTGGCCAAGCTGGAACTGTCCTACACGAATATCACGGCGCCGATCAGCGGCGTGATCTCGCGTCGGCTGGCCAAGGTCGGCAACTTCATCCAGGTCAACCAGGCGCTGTTCCAGATCGACAACTTCGATCCGCTGCTTGCAGTACTCAATGTGCCCGAGCGCGAACTCAACACCTTGCGTGCCGACCAGGTCGTGCGCCTGCGTGTCGACTCGATTGCCGACCAGGCCTTTGAGGGCCACATCCAGCGCATCAGCCCAGTGGTTGATTCGGCGACCGGTACGTTTCGCGTGACATGCGAGTTCAGCGATGCCAGCGGACGGCTCAAATCGGGCATGTTTGGCCGCCTCGAGATTATCTATGCACAACACGAAAATGTGCCAACGATTCCGCGTGCCGCATTGATCGAGGAGGACGGCGAGGCGGCGGTGTTTGTCGTTGAATCCGGGACTGAAGCGGCCGCTGCAGAGGTTAAGAAAGAGGCGGCCAAGCTGGCCAGCGCAGCGACGGACAAACACCCAACGCCGGAGAAGAAAGCCGAGCCTGGCAAGGATGCACCGCTCATTCCAGCCTGGGTCGCCAAGCGTCGCGTAGTCAAGGTTGGTTATGGCGACACGAACTACGTCGAGGTGCTTGAGGGCCTGGTCGAAGGCGATCGCGTGATCACGCTTGGTCGCTCGGCGGTGCGTGATGGCACGGCAGTCCAGGTGCTGGAGGGCATCCAATGAATATTGTGGAGTTTGCCACGCGCCGACGCGTCACGATCGGCATGACCACGCTGACCCTGGTGTTGTTTGGTCTGATCGCGTTGTCCGGACTCAAGGTTAATTTGTTACCGGATCTTTCCTATCCAACCCTGACCGTGCGCACCGAGTACGAAGGTGCCGCCCCGATCGAGATTGAGAACCTGATCAGCCAGCCGGTTGAGGAAGCGCTCGGTGTGGTCAAGAACGTGCGCAAGATCCATTCGGTGTCGCGCACCGGCCAGTCCGATGTGATCCTCGAGTTCACCTGGGGCACGAATATGGAGCAAGCCAGCCTTGAGACGCGCGACAAGCTCGACATCCTGAGCCTTCCGCTCGAGGCAAAGAAGCCGATCCTGCTGCGCTTCAATCCATCGACCGATCCGATCATCCGCCTCGGACTGAGCGGCTCGGTATCCGAGGGCGGGTTCAACGAGGCTGAACTCAAGCAGTTGCGCCGGTTCGCCGATGATGAACTGAAGAAGCGTCTGGAACCGGTCACCGGCGTTGCTGCGGTCAAGGTCGGCGGTGGCCTTGAAGACCAGATCAGTGTGGCCCTCGATCAGCAGAAACTCGCCCAGCTCAATCTGACCGTCAACGACGTGGCCGCGCGACTGCGCAGCGAGAACGTGAACATCTCGGCCGGTCGTATCGAAGAGGGCAGTCAGCGCTTCCTCGTACGCACAATCAACCAGTTCTCCAATCTCGACCAGATGCGCGACATGCTGGTCAAGGTCGACAAGGGCGTGCCGATCCGGCTCAAGGATGTGGCTGATGTACGTCAGGATTACAAGGAGCGCGAAGGCATCGTGCGCATCAACGGCCACGAGGCGATCGAACTCGCGGTCTACAAGGAAGGTGATGGCAACACGGTAGCGGTGGCCAACGCGGTCAACCAGAAGCTGGACCAACTGAAGAAAACTTTGCCGCCCGGTGCGAGCCTGACCACGATCGATGACCAATCGGTCTTCATCCAGCATTCGCTCGATGACGTGCGCAACGACGCCTTGATCGGCGGCACGCTCGCTGTGCTGATGATTTTCTTCTTCCTCGGCCACGCACGCAGCACCCTGATCATCTCGCTATCGCTGCCAATCTCGCTGATCGCCACCTTCTTCTTCATGGGTCAGGCCGACCTCAGCCTCAATGTGATGTCGCTCGGCGGCCTCGCATTGGCGACTGGCATGGTGGTTGACGACTCAATTGTCGTGCTCGAGAACATCGCGAGACTGCGCGACAAGGGTTTGTCGATCATCGATGCGACGGTCAAGGGTGCGAGTGAGGTGAGCATGGCGGTGACTGCTTCGACGCTGACCACCGTGGCCGTGTTCTTTCCGCTGGTGTTTGTCGAAGGTGTGGCCGGTCAGTTGTTCCGCGACCAGTCGCTGACCATTACCTTCGCGATGCTGATCTCACTGGTCGTGGCGATGACCCTGATTCCAATGATGGCCTCGTTGCAGGGACGTTCGCCGCTGGCCTTCCGCGATGAGCCGAATCGCGAGCCGAAGGAATTGCCGAAGAGCAAAGCGGGGAGATTTTTCGTCAGGATCTTCCGCGCCATCGGTGAGTTCCTGTTTCAGATTCTGCCGCGTCTGGTCTTCGCGCTGTTCCACTGGCTGGCAGTCGCGTTCGACTGGAGCGTCGGTGCGGTCCTGCGCTGGACCGGCAAGCGTGTCGTAGGTGGCTATGATCGTTCCGCCCGTGTTTACCACCGCATGCTGCCCGGTGCGATGGATCGACCGTGGCTCGTGCTCGGCACCGCCGCAGTCGCGTTCGCAATCAGCATCGCGGTCATTCCGAGCCTCGGCATGGACTTGATTCCCAGCCTGGCCCAGGGCCGCTTCGAGACGACCATCAAGTTGCCGCCCGGAACCCCATTAGCCGATACCGATGCGCTGGTTGCGCAGATCGAACTGCAACATGCGCGCGATCCGAATATCGCGTCGATCTACGGAGTTGCCGGCACCGGCACACGACTGGACGCAACGCCGACCGAATCGGGCGAGAACATCGCACGTCTGTTGGTCACCCTGAAATCCGGTTCGGGCGATCGCGAAGAAGCCGCGGCGATGAATTCCTTGCGCGCGACTTTGGCAGCCCGCCCGGATACCCAGGTCAAGTTTGCCCGCCCGGCATTGTTCAGCTTTTCCACACCACTGGAAATCGAGATCCGCGGTTATGATCTTGATGCGCTGACCCAGGCCGGCAAGAAACTCGGCTCGTTGCTGGGCCAATCTGATCGTTTTGCCGACATCAAGTCCACGGTTGAAGACGGCTACCCGGAAGTGCAAATTCGCTTCGATCAGGATCGCGCCGCAGCGCTTGGCCTGACCACGCGTCAAATTTCCGACGCCGTGGTCAGCAAGGTTCGCGGCGATGTCGCCACCCGCTACAACCTTCGTGATCGCAAGATCGACGTGCTCGCCCGCGTGCGCGAATCCGATCGTGCCAGTGTGGATGATATCCGCAACCTGATCGTCAATCCCGGCACGGAACGACCCATCCGCCTGTCCGCAGTGGCCGAGGTCACGGCCAGCGAGGGGCCGAGTGAGATCCATCGCGTCGATCAGGAGCGCGTCGCCATCATTTCGGCCAATCTGCGCCATGGCGATCTCGGCAGTGCGGTCGCCGAGGTTAATTCAATCATCAAGAAAACCCCGCTGGCGGCCGGTGTCTCGGTGCATATTGGTGGCCAGGGCGAGGAGATGAATGCCTCGACGCGCTCGATGCTGTTTGCGTTCGGCCTGGCCATTTTCCTCGTCTATCTGGTCATGGCTTCGCAGTTCGAATCGCTCGTGCATCCCTTCGTGATCATGTTTTCGATCCCGCTCGCCCTGGTGGGTGCGGTGCTTGCGCTCAAGTTGACCGGCACGCCGATCTCGGTGGTCGTTTTCATCGGCCTGATCATGCTCGCCGGCATCGTCGTGAAGAATGCGATCGTGCTGATTGACCGGGTCAACCAGCTGCGCGAAGAAGGCCACGCCAAGCGCGAGGCAATCATTCTCGCCGCCGAATCGCGTCTGCGCCCGATTGTGATGACGACCCTGGCAACCTTGCTGGGTTTCCTGCCGCTGGCAATCGGCCTGGGCGAGGGATCGGAGGTTCGCTCGCCGATGGCGATCACGGTGATTGGTGGCCTTGCTGTATCGACTTTGTTGACCCTGGTTGTGATTCCAATTGTCTATGAACTGGTTG
>JBDTCQ010000169.1:0-5289 GCA_039923515.1 Dokdonella sp. | reverse complement strand
GCCTTCCTTGCCAACATGAGCCATGAGATCCGCACGCCAATGACCGGCGTGCTCGGCATGGCCGAGTTGTTGCGCGGCACCCGCCTCGATGAAAAGCAGCGAGGCTATGCCGAGGCGATCAGTCGCTCGGGCGACCTGATGTTGCGCCTGGTCAACGACAGCCTCGATCTCGCCCGCATCGAGGCCGGCAAGCTGCAGCTCGATCAGCGCCCGTTGCGACCCGTCCAGCTGATCCGCGAAGTCGTTGAGCTTGAGGAGCCGCTGGCACGCAAGAAAGGGCTCGCGTTGCGCATGGAAGTGGGTGATGGCGTGCCGGATTGGGTCGTCGGCGACGCGTTGCGCATCAAGCAGGTGCTCTTCAATCTGCTAAACAATGCAATAAAGTTTACGGAGCATGGCGAGATCACGCTCGGACTGGTGAATGCCGCCGAAGCTGGAATCCAGTTTACGATCATCGACACCGGACCCGGCATGAGTGCCGATATGCGCGAACGCTTGTTCGGCCGTTTCGAGCAGTCTTCTGAATTGGCGCGCCGCTTTGGTGGCAGCGGCCTCGGTCTCGCCATCTGTCACGAACTGGTCGAGTTGATGGGTGGCCGAATCGGAGTTGAGAGCACCCCGGGCGACGGCAGTCGTTTCACGGTCAATCTGCCACTTGAGGCTCCCGTGGGCGAGCAGATCGAACGCCGTTCGCGGCCGCGAGATGGCGCTCGTCCGCAATCTTTTGCCGATTCTGCGGATGCACCAAGCGGTACCCGAATTGCCCATATTCTCGTCATCGAGGATGACCCGACCATCGCTGCGGTCATCTGCGGCATGCTGGAGGCAAGCGGCCACCGGGCAACCCATGCAGCGCATGGCCTTGCTGCGCTCGCGAGCTTGAATGAGTCGGGCATCGACCTTGCGCTGGTCGATCTCGATCTGCCCGGCATCGATGGTCTGCAACTGACCCGCCTTGTGCGTGAGCGCGAGCGTACCACCGACCAGCATCTGCCGATCATCGCAATCACGGCACGCGCCACCGGCGACGAGGAATCCCAATGCACAGCCGCCGGCATGGACGGCTTCCTGCGCAAGCCGATCAAGGCCGCCGTGCTTGAGGCCACGATTGAGCCGTGGTTGGTGAAATCTGCCGCGCGCGCCCCACAAATCGATGGTCGGACGAAACCGGTTTGATGCTGGCCGCGCTCTTGTGCCCCAAGTCCTGCGCTGATGCCTGGGCGATTCGATACGGATTTCGCGACGGAACGGCCAGCCAGGCGAAACAGGGAAAACGGCGCCATCCTGCGGGGTGCCGGCGCCTCCTGCTTGCGATCGTGTACGTCAGGACTGCCCTTTGGGCAGGAAAAAGCCAAACGTTTCGGGTGCTACTCGGGCGCCTCCACCGAGTATCCGCGTGCACGCAGACGGGTGAGCAGGCCGTCGTCGCTGAGCAGGTTGCGCAGCGACAACACGGCGAATGTGCTGCGATTGCTTTCAAGCGCTTTCTCTGCCGCATCCAGCCAGACCGTGGCGAGACGATCCTGCAGGTCGCCCAAACCGCGTTCCTCGACGACGCTGGCCTTGAGCATGGCGTCGGCGCAGGCCTGCATCTGGTCCGTGTAGGGCATTGATTGCAAGGCCTCGAGATCGCCTTGGGCCCAGGCGTTCGCGCGCAGTTTCATGGCCTCGATGTCGGTTTCAAGCCGGCTCATTGTCTTGGCGAAGCAATCGAGGTCATCGAGTTCGCTGTTCTTGAACTCCTTGACCGCCGCACCGGGCGCCTCGATGCGCAGTTCGATGCGCGGTTCGACCACCTCGACCTTGCTGCGCTTGGCCGCCTTGCGCACGGCCTTGCCGACGCCCGTGTCGAGCGAAAGTCCGGAGCGCTTGATCGCTTCGACATAGAGCTCCTGTGCGGCGAAGAGTGGCCGGCGCTTTTCGATGGCCTCATCCTTGCCGATGTACTTCTGCTTGAGCACGCTCCAGCGCGAATACAGATCCGCGGGCACGACATCGACCAGTTTCTGCTTGCCGGGATTGTTGCGGGCGCTCATCAGCGAAGGCAGCAGGAACAGGCCGCGAAACATGCCACCCTTGATGCTGAAATTGGCGCTTGGACCGAGAATGACCTGTTGCGAATCGGCGATCGTTGCCTCGATTTCCTTTGCGGTCCAGGTCATCTTTTCAGGCAATGGACTCAGCGTGCCGAGGATCCACAACACGTGATCATCCTTGCTGACCTTCCACAGGCCCGGTCCCGGCTGTTCGCCACTGACGACAATCGTCTCGAGCGTGCCGATGTCGGTTGGAGCGGTCGCCGTCGGCACCTCATCGGCCGAGCCGATTGAGGCGGCGCAGAGCAGAGCCGCAATCAAACCCAATCGCAGGGCGCGCACCGGTCAGCGACGGCCAAATTCATGCACGGCATCGACGAGCACGGCGACGTGTTCGGGGTTGATGTCCGGTGTGATGCCATGGCCCAGATTGAACACATGGCCGGGGCCATTGCCAAAATCGGCCAGGGTTGCCTGCACCGCTGCCCGGATGGCCTGCGGGTTTGCGGTCAGCGTCGTTGGATCGAGATTGCCCTGCAGGGCAACCCGGGAACCGACCCGGTCGCGCGCTTCGGACAGGCGAATGGTCCAGTCGAGGCCGAGCGCATCGCAGCCCGTGTCGGCGAGTCCTTCGAGATGGCCGTTGGCGCCCTTGGAAAAAAGGATCAGTGGAATGTCACGCGTGGCTGGATCGGATTTGAGCGCCTGCGCGATTACGGCCAGGTAACGTTGCGAAAATTCGATGAAGGGATCCGGGCCGAGCATGCCACCCCACGAATCGAACACCATCAGCGCTTGCGCGCCAGCGGCGGCCTGCGCGGAGAGATAGCGGATGACCGCCTGGGCATTGATGTCGAGCAGGTGATGCAGGGTGGCAGGGTCGTCCCACATCAGGGCCTTGGCGCTGGCGAAGGTTGATGAGCCGCCCCCTTCGATCATGTAACAGGCCAGCGTCCACGGACTGCCGGAGAAACCAATCAGCGGTACGCGATCATTGAGTTCGCGGCGAATCAGGCGCACTGCGTCAGTGACATAGCGCAGATCGGTTTCCGGATCGGGCACGCCGAGCTGCATGATCGCTTCGCGCGTGCGCAGCGGATGATGGAATTTCGGGCCTTCGCCATCGATGAAATGCAGGCCAAGACCCATCGCATCGGGGATGGTCAGGATGTCGGAAAACAGGATTGCCGCATCCAGATCGAAGCGTTCGAGCGGTTGCAGGGTGACTTCGCAAGCCAGTTCGGGCGTTTTCGCCAGGGCCAGAAAGCTGCCAGCGCGCTCGCGTGTGGCGCGATACTCGGGCAGGTAGCGACCGGCCTGACGCATGATCCATACGGGCGTGGTGTCGACGGGCTCGCGCTTGAGCGCGCGCAGGAAGCGGTGTTCGGTCACGGACAACTCCAGGGGTTTAGCGGGCAATTTCTTTTTGCAGCAAGCCGATCCGGCGCGGCCAGCCGGAGCTGATCGGCGCGCCGGCAGGAAGGCTGGCGCGTGCGGCACGCGCCCCATCGAGATCGGCGAAATCCGACCAGCACAAGCTGTACCAGTCGCCATCGGGCATGCGCAGTTTGAGCAGGTAGAGCTGGCCAGCTTGCGCCTCGAGTGCTTTGATCAGATCGTCGAGTGCGGAAGCATCGCGCACGCTGGCGAGGACCAGGGTGTAGTGGCTCTCCGGCAAGGCGAGAAAGGCGCTCGCCCCGGGCAGACCGGTGATTTCGGGACGCAGGACCGTTGGCGAGGCGGCACGCGGCTCGGGTTCCGGCATGGCACGAGGAACGTCGCGGACTGGCGCGATTGGCGCTGCGGAGGGATGAGGTGCTGGCGCAGGCGCAGCAGCCGCTTGTTGCGGGTGGGCGGCAACCTCTTCGGTGCTGAGTGCGGGGCGAGTATCGGCAGGCTGGGTGCTCAGAGCATGCGTTTCGGCTGTCGACGCAGATGCCGCTGCAGCTTGAGCGTTGCCAGCCCGCGGTTCGATGCTTGTCGGCTGCCTGACAACAGCAGGTCGCAGTTCAACATCGCGTTCCGGCTGCGCTGGGGAGGGATTCTGCATCAGGTAGTTCGGCAACTTGTTCGCTGCCGGTTTTGGCGCAGACGACGCCGCCGTTGTTGCCGTGGGTGACTGTTTCGGAGCAGCCGACGCAGTGCGGCTCTTTTCAGCCACCGTGGCGGGTTCGGCCGGCTTCGCCTGTGGTGTGTCAATCGCAGCGGTCGCCTTGTCGCGACATTCAAACGTCTGCCCATCGGCGGACGCGGTGCAGATGCGGTCGTGACCCGGCTCAAACGCATGCGCCAGCGTCACAACGCAAGCCAGGGCCGCGACAATCAGCAGCCTAGTGCGCATGGCTGTTGTCCATGCCCTGGCTGAAGACGATGCGGAAACCGCGTTTGACCTGCACGTCACGGGCTTTCTCGAACGCGCTGATCGCGCTGTCGTGATCGAGATAGACCTCACGCTTGAGGCTCGAACGGGCGCCTTCCTGGCCCCATTCCCGATACAGCGTCCAGCCGCCGAGCAGATCCTGCTGCAGCGAAAGTTGGTAGAAGCGGGGCGATTCGGCAATGTCCGACCGCGTTTGCATATAGATGCGCATGCGCTGATTTTAGCCTGCATTGGAGGTGCTTCGCTGAATCCGCTCCGGTCGTCGTCGGACACGGCGTCGCGGCACGCTCAGCCAGCCAGCATTTCCTCGATCTGCGCCTCGGCAACGCCGGCAACAATTTCGGCTTTGCCGATGCCGCGCCACAGGATCAGGCGCAATTGGCCGCTGACCGATTTCTTGTCCAGACGCATGCGTTCGAGCAGGCGCGCAGCACCAAGACCGAACGGAATCCGCGTCGGCAGCTTGAAGCGCGTCAACAGGAGTTGCAGGCGATCCGCATCCGCTGCATCGGCGAGCCCGAGTCGGCTGGAAAGGTTTGCGGCCAGCTGCATGCCGATAGCGACCGCTTCACCGTGCAGGATTTCTCCATAACCAGCTTCCACTTCGATCGCGTGGCCGAAGGTATGCCCGAAGTTGAGCAGGGCGCGTTCGCCGAGTTCGCGTTCATCGCGGGCGACCACGCCGGCTTTGTGCCGGCAACTGGTGGCGATGGCCGCTTCGAGTGCTTCAGACTCGCGCGCGAGCAAGGCGTCGGCATGTGTTTCGAGCCAGACGAAAAAAGCCGCATCGCCCAGCGCACCGTACTTGATCACTTCGGCGAGCCCGGCGAGGAATTCGCGCTCGGGCAAGGTCGCCAGGGTCGAGGTATCGAT
>JBDTCQ010000168.1:0-6878 GCA_039923515.1 Dokdonella sp. | reverse complement strand
GATCCGACCGTAGACGAGAATCAATGCAGCGGGTCCGTCACCACTCGTCACCAGATCCGCGCGGCCGTCGCCGTCCACATCAGTCTCTCCCCAGCCGTGCGCGCCAACCGGCCCCAGTCGATGGAGTGCATGTCCAAGCACCGGAATATCCGGCAACGTGTCGGCATGGACGCACGTTGCCGACGACAGCAGGGCGAACAAGGCTGCCAATCCGCTTCGACGCGGTGTGGAAATCACGATGCGTTGTCCAGTCATGGGTTGGCCTCGAAGCCGTCAGCAAAAATCATCGGAGAGGGCAGCTCGTACGCACCGACGTCAATGACGGCGAGACCGTCACCGTTTCCATCGGCGATGCGAGCCTTGCCAGCGAGATCGGTTGATTGGCTGGACTGGCTGTTTTCGCCCTCATCCACGCCGGGGGAATCGGGCTGTAGGCGGAAATCGGTCTCCCCCATAAATGCGGGCTCCGCCGACTGGTTGCCATTGGAGCCCGACATATCGGCGCAAAGGCCGGCATAAGCACTGCCCGATGGGGCGTACACGAGATTGTGTCGCGTCAACGGTGCGGCACTGTCGTGCCCCGGAGCGCAATACAGCGCCGAGCCATTTCCGATGGCCGATATCACGTTGTTTGCGATCCGGGACTGACCATCGTATCCGCCAGTGTTGATTGCGGATCCGACGGCGGCCTCGTTCGCCACGAATGTATTGTTGATGATGATTGGACCCATGTCGCCGTAGGCGACGCTGGAATCGATGCCGCCGCCATAATCAATTGCCAGATTGGCGTAGAACAGATTGTTCTCGATCCGTGCTGGGGACCCGTTGCTGCTCGACAATCCACCGCCGCTGTTACTCACGGTGTTGTACTCGATGACGTTGCCCGTGATGATTGCGCGAGCGCCGTTGAGAAAGATGCCGCCGCCGCTACTGAACGCCGTGACATAGTTGTTGCCGATGTAGTTGTTGCGAATCTCGACCGCGCAGGCTGGTGCGGCGGAACATACGCTGTCGTGGATTCCGATACCGCCGCCACCCCCACCGCCAGTCACGCCAGGCCCGCTCCGATTGTGGCGGATCTCGTTGCGCTCGATCAGCGGTGAGGCGGGCCTGAACAGCGAAATGCCATGGCCGATACCATAGCCCAGGTTCTGCCGGATTACATTGCCGCGAACGACAGGCGAGGCCCCCTCACCGATATGCACACCTCCGGCCTTGTTCATTCCGGGGTCCAGGCCGTTTGTCAGGGTGAAGCCTTCCAGGATGGTGCCGCGGCCGGGCGCTCCTTCGAAAGTAACCACAGTCCCGAGTTGTTGCGCGTCGATTGTGGTCAGGGTCGGCCCGGCACTCGCAATCAAGTGTATTCGCCGGGCCGGAATGCGCAGCGCCTCGTAATATCGTCCCGGCGCGACCACCACGCGATCGCCGTCAACCGCGACATCGAGCGCTGCCTGGATGGACTGGAAATCGGCAGGCACGTGGCGATCGACAGCCCAAGCCGGGGAACCTGAAAACGTAATCAAGAAAAACAGAAAAATTCTGAATATCACCAGCGTAGCCTCATCCGTGTGGCGACAGTCTATCGGGAAAAGCACTCAAAAATGATGTCATCGATCATTTTTCAAAGCTGCGATGACGGTACATGTATCCATCCTCACCTCAACCAATAAGGATACGGTCTGACTGAACTTTGCGACCCGAATCCACCAAGGCGAACGGGTGCAGCATTACCGCGACATTACGGTTGCGCCCGGCGATCGCCCAATAGAAGTCGCACCCGAATCGCGTGAGTGCGACACGAGACTATTGCACTGGATCCCTCTGAGTGATGGCTGGTCTGGGTGATCGCAGCTGGACCGAGCTAGCCCGGGATTTGCACAGGTCTGATTCGCCCGTTCACGCTGATTCGGCACTCGCCGGTGGCTCTGCTGTCTGCAATGGACCAGAAAAAACAAGGCAGCGAACATTGAACGGGCAGGGAAGAGACCTCGGCAAACACTTTCGCTGGAATCCAAATGCCTGCGCCCCATGGGAGTTGCTCCCTGTGCGGCTTTGGATCAATTCAGGATTGTGGGTGTTCCGCTTGTTCGCTTGCCAATCGAGGATTTGGGGCTGATTCTTGTTGACGCGTGGGCATATCAGTACAAACTCAGTTTCAACCTGACGGAGGCTACATGGCCACCATGCAAGCGATCGAGATCTCCCGGCCGGGAGCAGCCGACGTGCTTCAGCTGACCGAGCGCCCCATCCCTCGACCGGGGCCGGGTCAAGTATTGATCAAGGTAGCGGCAGCCGGCGTCAATCGGCCAGATATTTTCCAGCGGCAAGGAAATTACGCGCCGCCGCCCGGCGCCTCGGATCTGCCCGGACTGGAAGTGGCCGGCGAATGGGTCGATGGCGATGTCGGAAGTGACAACCCATTTGCCCTCAAGCGTGGCGACGCTGTTTGCGCCTTGCTCGCCGGCGGTGGCTACGCGGAGTACGCCGTGGCCCCGCTGTTGCAATGTCTGCCGGTCCCGAAGGGCTACAGCATGATCGAGGCAGCGGCGCTGCCGGAAAACTACTTCACCGTATGGAGCAACGTTTTCAACCGAGGTCGGCTTGGCACGGCGAACGATGGCATGCCGGAATCCTTGCTGGTGCAAGGCGGTTCCAGTGGCATCGGCGTCACTGCCATTCAAATGGCTCGCGCATTCGGTCACCGCGTGTTCGCAACTGCCGGAACTGCCGAGAAATGCGCAGCCTGCGAGAAGCTCGGTGCGCACGCAATCAACTACCGTGAGCAGGATTTCGTGGAGGAGGTGAAGAAACTCACCGAGGGTCGCGGAGTTGACGTGATTCTCGACATGGTGGCTGGCGACTATGTACCGCGTGAGTTGGAATTGCTCACCGACGATGGCCGACTGGTATTTATCGCGACGCTGGGCGGCAAGCAGGCGGAGATTGATGCCTCGCTGATCATGAGGCGGCGACTCACCATCACCGGCTCCACACTGCGTGCGCGCCCCGTCGCGTTCAAGGCGGAGTTGGCCCGACAACTGTACGAGAAGGTTTGGCCGCTATTGGAAACCGGCAAAGCCAAGCCAGTGATCCATCAGGTTTTCGCGGCACGTGAAGCGGCAAAGGCGCACGCACTGATGGAGAGCAGCGCGCACATCGGCAAAATCATGTTGAAGTGGTGAGCGCTCGGGTGCCGCACGGCCAGCGGTTGACCCGCGCATTCATCTGAGGCATCGAGCAGGAGCTCTTCGGGATTGTTGCCAGCGTTTCGTCGGAATCACAGCGATCATTGAGTCGGTTTGACCATTGGGCGGGCGCATCATGTCTGCTCTGCAATCCGCAAGGCCTTCTAACGAGGAACCCACCCATGCTATCTCCACACTCCAAACGCTGCGCCTTGATCGGCGTCGTCGCACTGGCCGTGACTGCTTCTACCGCCACCAGTGCAGTGGCCGCTCCGCCCGCTGGCCGCGTGTTGCAGCAGCCCAATATATCGTTGGCACTCGCAAACGATCTGATCAACGCGACGCTGGCCGCCTGCCATGCGGATGGGCGCTCGGCCGTCGCAGTGGTGGTGGACCGAGGTGGTAATGTTGTGGCCTTGCAGCGCGACGACAACGTCGGCCCGCACAACACCGAAGCAGCCCAGCGCAAGGCTTTCACCGCACTGTCCACCAAGACCCCGACGCGCCTGTTGGCCACCAATGCGCGAACGAACCCCGATTCGCAAAACCTCAACACGATCGATGCGCTATTGCTGATTGGCGGCGGCGTACCGCTGCGCGTGGGGCAGGATGTGATCGGTGCCATCGGCGTCGGCGGTTCAGGTGGCGCCGAGCAGGACGAAGGTTGCGCGTTGAAGGCGATTGCCAAGGTGCTGCCGGCGACAACGAACTGATTTCTTTCGACGGACAACGTCTATTCCTATGCTGAAAAATAGAGCCAATCATTACCACAAGTATACAATGCGTTGGCGTCGCGATCGAGTTGTGGCCGGATTCATGCTTCTGCGAGCGAATGAATTATCATGATTAACGATATACGAATATAAATTGATCGCGTTGCATTTCAGGTAAGGATTCCCCGCAAGAGGAGTTGGCGCTTGGCGCATGCCTTGGCATCAACATCATCGCAAGCTCCTGTTCGGAAGATCCGCGCGCGCGGATTGATGGGGGTAGGGCGTGCGCATGCTTTTTCCTCACTCTCCCTATTCTCACAAGCTGGATCCGAGCGGTCCTCCGATTACCTTTTACAGGGTCTTTCCCAACGTCCTGATAAGATGAGAACGATCATAGAAACCGGGGAACATTCATGGGCTTGCAAACAATCGCGGAGTTGGTCGGTCATCGCGGTTGGCCAGCGCGCTTTCCCGAAAATTCCCTGGAAGGCTTCGACGCGGCCGTCAGCGCAGGTGCGCGCTGGCTTGAATGCGACGTGCAACTCAGCGCCGATGGCGTGCCTTTCGTTTGCCATGATGTTTCGCTGAAGCGAACCGCCGGCGTGGATCGCGATATCACCGACATGCGCGCTGCCGAGCTCGATGCAGTCACGGTGGGCGAGCGCCAGCGTTTCGGCGAACGCCATGCCAAGGTCAGACTTCCGCGGCTCGAAGCGCTTGTCGCCTGGCTTCAAACGCAGTCGCAGGTCACGCTGTTTGTGGAAATCAAGAGTGAGAGCCTGCTCCATCACGGTTCGGCGCTGGTCGTTGATCACGTCATGAAGGAAATCTGCGTCGCGCTTGGACAATGCAGTGTGATTTCATTCGACCACGCGTGTCTTGTGCTCGCACGCAGCCAGGGAGCACGCACCGTTGGCTGGGCCGTGGAAGACGTCACCGAAGAAGCGCGTTCCGTGGCCGATGCCTTGAAACCGGATTACCTGTTTACGGATGAGGGACTCTTCAGCGAGGTGCAAGCTGCACTGCCGGGTCCTTGGCAGTGGGTGCCCTACCACACCGAGGATGCTGGGCGCGCAATGGAACTCGCGAGGCTGGGTGCGGCGCTGGTGGAAACCAATGACATCGGCGGCCTGCTGCAAGCGCTGGAATTCACACGCATATGAGCGAGCGCTACGACGTGGTGGTGGTTGGCGCCGGGATCCATGGCGTCGGCATCGCCCAGGCGGCCGCGGCGAACGGCCATCGGGTGCTGGTTCTGGAAAAACAATCCATCGCTGCAGGCACCTCCAGCCGTTCGAGCAAGCTGATCCATGGCGGCCTGCGCTATCTGGAGCAATTCGATCTCAAGCTGGTGCGCGAATGCTTGCGGGAACGGGAATTGCTTCTGCGCCTCGCGCCACGTCTGGTGCATTTGACGCCGTTCTATATCCCGATTTACGCGAACACCCGCCGCCGGCCCTGGCAGGTACGTACGGGCCTCAGCCTGTATGCCTTGCTTGGCGGATTGCAAGCCCATGCACGTTTTCAGGCACTGCCACCTAGCCGCTGGGATGCGCTCAACGGACTCGCTAGCGAAGGCCTGCAAGCGGTGTTTCGATACGCCGATGCGCAGACCGACGATGCGGCTCTGGTGCGCGCCGTCATGGCCTCGGCCGCCAGCCTCGGTGCGGAGCTGCGCATGCCGGCCACTTTCGAACAGGCGACACTGCACGGGGATGGCTGCGAGATCACATTTACCTGCAACGACGCCGAGCACACCGTTCAATCCAGGGTTCTGGTGAATGCCGCCGGCCCTTGGGTCAATCAGGTGGCTACACGTATTTCCCCTGCGCTATCGAAACCGGCCATTGATCTGGTGCAGGGCACGCATATCATTCTCGATGAGGTCGTCTCGGACAGCATCTTTTACGTGGAAGCACCGCAAGACGGTCGCGCCATCTTCATCATGCCTTGGCACGACTACACCACCTTGGTGGGCACCACGGAAACCGTGTTCACCGGGGATGATCCGGCAAAGGTTGAGCCGCAGCCCGCGGAGCAGCAGTATCTGCTCGATGTGCTGCTGCACTATTTCCCACAGGCGCACGCCAGGATCCGCACCAGCTTCGCCGGTGTGCGCGTGTTGCCGGGAGGTCCGGGCGGCGCGTTCGGTCACTCGCGGGAAATCCTCTTCGTTACCGACCGGCCGCGCCAGCCGCGAGTGTTAGGCGTATACGGCGGCAAGCTCACTTCCTATCGTGCGGATGCGCAACAGGCCATGAAGCATCTGGCAGATGCGTTGCCCTCGCGGCAACCGATTGCCGACACGCGCGAGTTGCCGCTTGAGCCCGTCTGACTCGGATCAGTGAAGCGAGTTGGCACTTCACCTTGGCGATGGGCTCGCGTGCAATGTGGCCTCGATCATCGGGAAGAGGGTGTCGATCGGTCACGGACCAGATATCGCCAGAACGATCAGATGGCGAGGCGGATGAGTGGATTCGTTGGTAGCGTTATGAGAAAAAGTTAGAGTACGCATTTAATAGAAATAAACGTGCAATTAAGAAATAAAAATTATTATTGATTGTTTAGATCTGTGAGGCAATGCGTGAGAGAGTACTAACCGCTCTTGCCGATGCTGTCCTGGCAGCGCAAGAGCGTGCGTTCCGTATGATCTGACCTGCAAGCCGATTTTCACAACCCCGATTCGTTCTTCAGGTCGAGACTTAGCAAAGCCGAGCCTGCCCGCGGTTTGGCTGTGGTCGTTTGAGCTTGCTCGAACTTCAGTGCACTCAGACCGCCCACCTTCCCGCCGCCTAGTTCTCCGCTGCCTTTTGTGCGAGCTCCTTGATCTTGAGCGCACGCAACAGCTCGGTTTTTTTCAGTACCTCGCGAGCTTCTTTGATCACTTCGTAGGCGAGGTTCTGACTGGTGTGATGCCGCTTCATTTCAATCGCGGCATCCAGGCGCTGCTGGGCAGCCATGATCGCTTTGTCGACACGGT
>JBDTCQ010000167.1:0-4627 GCA_039923515.1 Dokdonella sp. | reverse complement strand
GCCGTCGGTGCGGTTGTCCCTGCGGGCGCAAACCAAGCAGCAGTTCATGCATGACGACACCGAGTGAGTAAACGTCGGTGGCGGTGGTGATGGGTTGTCCGGTGACTTGTTCAGGTGCCGCGTAGTCGGGTGTGTAGACGCCCACGGTCGCGTGATCGACGTCATCTTCAAGCAATTTGGCAATGCCGAAATCAATCAGCTTCACGTGGCCTTCGGCGTCCACCATGATGTTCGATGGCTTGAGATCACGATGCACCACCAGGCTGCGATGCGCCACATCGACCGCACGCAAGACCGTCAGCAAGAGCGCAAGACGCTGGCGAACATCGAGTTGGTGCGCATTGGCGTAATGCGTGATTGGCACGCCATCGATGTATTCCATCACCAGAAACGGAATACCGGCCTCGGTGACATCCCCGTCGAACAAGCGCGCGATATTCGGATGCGAAAGGTTCGCCAGCACTTGCCGCTCGCGCAGAAACAGGCGTTGCTCGAGTTCGGAATACAGCCCGCGCCGGAGCAGCTTGATCGCGACTTGCTGCTCGAAATCGCCGCCCTGTCGCTCGCCGAGAAATACAGCCGCCATGCCGCCTTTGCCGAGCAGACGAACCAGGCGGAATGCGCCGATGTTCTGGCCGACCAGATTCTCCAGGGCAGGGCCATCACTTTTCATGCGGCCGGCCAATTCGCCCGCCGGGGTATCCAGAACACCGCGGCCTGTGTCATCCGCCCGCAGCAAGCTCACAACGGCGGCTCGATCCCCGGGATGGGCGACATGCTGGTCCAGCCAGGCCACTCGTTGATCAGCAGGTAGCTCGATCACGCTATCGAAAATCGCGCGCAATCGTCCGAGGGTATCGGACGAGGCGTTGGTATCTGAGGAATCAGGCGGCGGAGTATTCATGATGGCGAGTAACGACATTTGGCGTGGAAGTACGACATCAGCTCACCCCATCAGATCGTGCAGGTAGGCGCGAGCAAAGCGCCAGTCCCGGTTCAACGTGCGCTCGGTGACCCCGAGCAAGTCGGATATCTTCGATAAGGGCAATCCGGCGAAATAGTGCAGGGCGACCATCTGGCCCGCCCGTGGATCGGAACGTTCCAGTCGCTGCAAGGCCTCATCCAGCCCAAGTACCTGGGTCGCGGTCAGATCGGCAATCTCGACTTCATCGATATCCACTTTGACCACGCCCGCACCGCGCTTTGCGCGCAATCGCTGACGCGCGTGATCGACAAGGATGTGGCGCATCGCCTGCGAGGCATAGCTGAAAAACTGGGCCGGATCAGAAAACTCAAGATCACGTGCCGCCGAAACCTTCACATAAAGCTCATGCACCAGGCTCGTGGTGTCGAGCGTGGCGTCGCTGTTGCGAGCGAGCTGATTGCTCGCCATGCCTTTGAGTCGTTCGTAGACCCCCACGAACAAAGCGTCCGCGCTCAGGGCATCGAAGGTGGCGTCAGGGGTTGGTTCTGAACGGGCATCGGTCATTCCGCCTTCCGCATCGCCAAAGATCCTCAGTATTGTTCAAACTCCATGCGCATGACAAACGCGCGCGGGGCAGAGTTCGCGCTGCGAAGCGGCGCCGCTTCGAACATCCAGACTCGGCCGTCATCAGTCAGTCGGCTCCACCAGTGCGCGGTTCTGATGAGTGTGGACTGTTCGACTGCCGCAAACGGTCCGCAACGATGCCGGGAAGCAGCCATCTTCGGAAGACGAGGAGAAGCGCAGACGCCAGCCGTGATCAATTTTGCCGCCGAGGCGGATCCGTTGCGGCAGCAATGGCGGGCAAGTGTTCGGCAATTGTCGAGTTGTCTGCTAGCTTCCGATGATTCCCGGAGATCAAGCCGCATGATCGATGCCATCGAACCTTCACCGCCGACCCGCCTCGTCGTCGCCGGTATCGCCATCTTGCTTGTGCTGCTGGTCTGGTCGGGCTGGCAACCGCACGATCGTGGAACCTGGCTCATGGAGGTGGCGCCGGTTCTGATCGTGCTGCCGATCCTGTACGCATCACACCGTCGCTATCCGCTGACTACGTTGCTCTATGTCGGCATCTTCGTGCATGCCCTTGTGCTCATGCTTGGCGGTGCCTACACCTACGCGCGGGTGCCGCTCGGCTTCGAGTTGCAAAACTGGCTGGGCCTGGCGCGCAATCCTTACGACAGGATCGGCCATTTCTTCCAGGGTTTTGTGCCGGCTTTGGCCGCACGGGAGGTGCTGATCCGCGGCAGCTATCGGCTCGGGCGCAAGATGCTTGCCTTTCTCGTCATCTGCATTGTGCTTGCGATCAGCGCGAGCTATGAATTGATTGAGTGGGGCGCCGCGGTTGCTCTTGGCCAGGGCGCCGAAGATTTCCTCGGCACCCAGGGCGATATCTGGGATACCCAGTCGGATATGTTGATGGCATTAATCGGCGCGATTGCATCGCTTGTTCTGCTGTCGGGGCTGCATGACCGGCAGTTGCGGGAGCGCATGGGCCCAGCGGCATGATGTTTCGTGCGCGACGACGCCTTGGTTGGCGAACGTGATTGCATGAGCACGCCATTCAACGTCAGCGGCCGGACAGCGCCAGAATCACGCCATTGGCTTTGCCGATCATGGCAGCGATCGCGGCTGGATCAATCGGCTATCCTTCGCCGCCGTTGTCCCGGAGGTCGCCCATGAGCTCGCTTTCATTGAACGATGCATTGCCCCGCCGCCGATCACGCATGCCGTGGATTATCGGCGGCATCGTTGCGATGGTCGTGCTGCTCGTGCTCGGCGTGCTTGCCAGTGTGGTCTGGTCCGGGGTCAACTCGTTCAACGATCAGGCCTATACGGCGATCCGGGCGGACCCCGCGATCGTCGATGCGGTCGGCAAGATCAGCGACATCCATCTCGATTTCGAGGCGACCGGCGATGCCCCTGGGGACGAGGAGTTCGCCTACCGGATCATCGGCGATCGAGCCAGTGGAATACTGGTCGGTCGCTTCGTCACGATCGACGCCGAGACCGAGGATCTGCGCGAGGGAACCCTGACCCTTGATGACGGCAAGGTCATAGGGGTGGGTACCGCCCGATCAGCGGATTGATGAGATCGCAGCGCTGACCCCATGGTTTGCTGCCCCCATTGTCCGAGGTAGCGCAGACAATAAATAATCGCTTCCGCGAAGGGCGTTCCCGCCCTGCATCCTCGGGATGCAAGGGTTGCAGATTCCGGTCGGGGCGTGCACGAGCCGAAGCCTGAAGGAGGCCCCACATACCGCTTCCGTTTCGCTTTCGCGCAGCAGCATTCCGGCCCGCAGGAAGCGTCTGGCCGCGTACCGTCGGCTGCGTCGGATACGTTATGCTGGGACAAGCTCCGCGCCCGGGATTCCATGTCCGCGATTCCGTCCCACTATCCCGTCACCGCCCACTCGCCCTCGATGCGCAGCAAAGCGCAGCGATCATTGCCAAGGCGCGTTCATCGCTTCCGCACGCTCGGCATGGGTCTGGCCAGCCTGATGCTGGCTGCGGTCTTCAGCGAAATCGGATCTCCGTGGCAGGCGTGGGTGTGGATGATCCTGATCTGCTTCATCTGGCCGCAACTGGCCTATTTCGTGGCCATGCGCAGCGCCGATCCGTTTCGTGCGGAGCTGCGCAACTTCATCATTGATTCGGCGATCGCCGGCGCGTGTCTGCCGATCATGCATTTCAACCTGCTGCCGTCGGCCGTGCTGATCAGCGTGACCACGGCGGACAAGATCAACTCCGGGGTGCGCGGGCTGTGGCTGCGTTCGCTGCCAGGCATGATCGCGGCGCCGGTTGTGTTCGGCCTGCTGACCGGCTTCAAGGTCGATCTGCATTCGAGCACGTTGGTGGTCATCGCGTGTCTGCCCTTGCTGGTCATCCATGTATTTGCGGTCAGCTTGAACAGCTATCGGCTGGTGCGTCATATGCAAATGCAGAACCTGAAGCTCGAGGAGTTGAGCCGGATCGACGCAATGACCGGTTTGCTGGGGCGCCGTCATTGGGAAGCGCAGGCCGAAGCCATCATGTGCGACGAAAATCGAATGCAGGCCTGCGCGTTGATGATCCTCGATATTGATTTGTTCAAGACCATCAACGATCGCTTTGGTCACGCGGTGGGTGACGATGTCCTTCGCGCAGTCGCGGACGTTGTTCGGCACACCTTGCCTGCGGGCAGTCACGCAGGTCGCTGGGGCGGCGATGAGTTCGTCATCGTCATGCCGCTGGCAGCGGATGCGGCCGAGGCTTTTGCCGAGCGAATCCGCAGCACAGTCGCCGACCTGGGGTTTCCGAATGCCACCGACTTGCAGTGCACGCTGAGTATTGGTCTGGCCGAACCTCCGGCGGGAATGCGTGATTTGCGCGCCTGGCTTGAACGGGCCGACGGCGCGCTCTACCGCGCCAAGCACGGCGGCCGCAATCGCGTGATCACGGCGTAACCGCGCTTTCCTCACGTTCGAAACCGGTCAACAGCAGACTCGCCGCGACACCGACGCCAAGGCCGATCCACGGCGGGAACATCGCCAACGCCGCACCGATCAGCAGGGCGGTGCCGCGAGTCGCATTGTTCTTCGGAATCGCCATCGCGATATAGGCACAGGCGAAGCCGGTCAGCAGCAAGGTCAGCGACAAGGCGAT
>JBDTCQ010000166.1:0-5994 GCA_039923515.1 Dokdonella sp. | reverse complement strand
CACCCGCAGCGGCTCCCGCCGTTGTAGACCCCAAGGCGCCGATCATGCTGGTCGCGGCAGAGCCAGGTGATACGGATCCAGCTCGGGATTCGATGGAAAAGCGCTACAACGAAGGCAAGCGCATCATCGAGCGTGTTGAGCCGGCCGGCCTTCGTGATGGCGATATCATTTACACCGGTACGGGCTCAGCGGTCGTCGTGCGTCGTGAAAACAATCGCTTGATCCGCATGTGGCTGGTTGGTTCTCTCAATCTGAACCAGACTGGATTGAGGCCGGAAGGACTCAACAAGTACAACGTGGTGAACAGCAACCTGACCCGGTAAGTCGCAGACCCGGTAATTCGGGCGCTCTCGGTACGACGCACGCTGGCGAATTGCGAATCCTCTGACTCACGTGAAAGCCGGCACTGGATCCAGTGCCGGCTTTTTTCTGAGCTCAAGTGGCGGTTTCGATCCGAGTGCGGCGCAGCCAGATTGATGCCGCGATCAGGGCGATGCCGACAGCGGCACCGATCCAGACTCCGGGTGTTGCCAGCAAGCCGTAGACATTGCCTGGGTCTAGTGCGGTGAGCATGTTCTTGCCTTCCAGCGATGACTTGAAACTGCCAAACGCCGGATTACGATCATCGAGCCACCAGCCGGGGAAGATTCCGAAAAGCAGTCGCGCGAGTACTTCTTGCAGGAGGAACTCCCGGCTGAAGCTCGGCAGACCCATCAGGCCGATCCAGCTGTTGGCAATCAAGGCAAACAAAGGCACCAGCACGGCCCACAGGAAAGGCTTGCTGCGTGCATAGGCGGACCAGAACAACAGCCAGCCAGCCGTCGGCAGGGCGACCAGGGCATCAACCGGAATCGTCAGGATCATTCGCCAGAGCAATCCGAGCATATGCGATGCGCCCAGGGCCGGCAGTGGATTGATGCCATGCAGCGCAGCCCACACGCAGACGATCAGCAGCAGGACCAGATAGGCAATGGTGGCGACGACGAGCGATATCAGCGGTGCGAGCAGGAGTGCGGCCGCAACCTTCGAGAGGACAGTGGAGGTGTCGGTGACCGGCAGCGATTTCCAGAACAGCACGCTGCGGTCGCGGCGGTCATCGTAGAGGGTGCCGAGCAAATAGAAGAAAACGACAAAGAAGAGAACAACGCAGAGCAGGGCGGCGAGTGCGACATAGGCGATATCGAGCCCCATGCCGGCGTTGACGAAGTCTCCTGCGCTCAGCCGCTCCGAAATCATTTCCCACGGAATGCCGCCACTGACATGGATATTGGCGCGTGTGGTGAATGCTTCGGCAGCGATGATTCCGAGCAGGGTCAGCAGCAACATGATTCCGCTCACCCAGATCGGGGTCCAGTAGAAGCCGCCCTTGTGCTCCCAATATTCGCGCTTGACCAGCCAGCCAAAGGTGTTCATGCGTAGGTTCCTTTCATGGTGGCGACGAACAGATCGGCGATACTCGGTTTGTGCAGTTCACCGAGTTCGGCCAGACGGGTACGGTCGACGCCGTCGAACAGAAAAATGGATTTGCCAAAGATCTGCCGCTCATTGAGCGGGTTCAGGGCGCGTGCGGCGTCGGCCTTGTCCGGATTGACCATGACTTCGGCATAGCGATCGGCGATCTCGTCCATCGATGCGTTTAGCGCAATCTTGCCGTCGCGGATGAAGATCAGGTCGGTCAGGATGTGCTCGACTTCCTCAACCTGATGAGTGGTGACGATGATCGTCTTGTTCTCGTCGAAGTATTCCGACAGCAGGTTCTCGTAGAAGGTCTTGCGGTAGAGGATGTCGAGGCCCAGGGTCGGCTCATCAAGGACAAGCAGACGAGCGTCGATGGCCATGACCAGGGCGAGGTGCAACTGCACGATCATGCCCTTGGACATCTCGCGCACGCGCATCTTCGGCGTCAGCTTGGTTCGGGCAAGAAAAGCCTCGCATTTGGCTCGTGAGAATCGGGGATGCACCCCGCCAACAAAGTCGATCGCTTCACTGACCCGGATCCAGCGTGGCAGGACGGCGACATCGGCAATGAAGCAGACCTGCTCCATCAATTGGGCGCGCTGGCTGCGTGGATCGAATCCGAGGACGGATAATTCGCCATCGAATTCGCTCAAGCCCAGGATTGATTTCAGTGCCGTGGTCTTGCCGGCACCGTTCGGTCCGATCAAGCCGACAATGCGGCCGCTCTCAATCTCGAAATCGACTGCGTCGAGGGCTTTGGTCTTGCCAAAGGTCTTGCTCAGGCCACGGGCGTGAATGACAGCGCTCATCGGGATTCCCCTTCGGCCTTCGGCACGTGCTTGAGCAGGGTGGCAAGATCAATACCCATGCGTTCGAGGCGCGCGAACAGTGGCGGCCATTCCTCGTTCAGAAAGCGATCGCGTTCGGATTTCAGCAAGGCGCTGCGCGCCCCTTCAGTGACATACATGCCCAGACCCCTTCTTTTTTCCACCAGGCCCTCATCGACGAGTTCCTGATATGCCTTGGATACGGTGATTGGATTGATCTGGAAATCCGCTGCGACCTGGCGTACCGAGGGCAGCGCATCCCCCTGTTTGAGCACCCCATCCAGAATCATGGCCACGACGCGGTCGCGAAGCTGGCGATAGATGGGTGTGTTGTCGTTCCAGACCATGCTCATGGGTTTAGTCCTTAATCACATTGGGCAGCATCTTGCCGAAGGAATAGTAGGGCATGTCCAAACGAACATGCGGCAAGCCGGCGCTGACCGACGGTGTGGCTCCGAACGTGCCTGTAGAAACGCCGGCAACCATTGTCTGGGTGCTTGCGAGTTGTGCTGGCGTCGGTCGGACCAAAACCACGGGCAGGGTCGGTATTGAGTCCGGTGCATGGACGGTGATGGTCGGAAGCATCAGGATGCTGTCGGCGACGATCAGCTGCGTTTTGCCCGTGGGCGCCGACGCAACCGGTGAGGACAGGCTGCCAATCTCGACTGCGCCAATCGTCAGGGCAATGGCGATGGCAAGCAACAGGCGGGCATGGATCAATCGGTTCATGATGACCTCCTTGAGGTCTGTTGATGAGCTGGTGTTGTAGCTAACTATAACACCTAAACTGAGAGTGTCAATAGATGGCCGGAAGCAGTGAGTGGGTAGCGGTGAGCGGGGAGGGCACCCCCGCATCTCAGCGAGTTCCGAAGGAACGCGATTCCGCTGCTTGACATGTATAGCTTGGGGCTCATGCTCTTCGCGCTCACCGCTCACCGCTCACCGCTCACCGCTCACCGCTCACCGCTCACCGCTCACCGCTCACTACCGGAAGGTCCACCATGCCCAGACTCCTGATTGCGCTATGTCTGTTCCTCGCCAGCACCGGCGCCATTGCCTGCAGCGATCTGCTCAATACCGAATTCCGGCCGCTTGCCGGCAAGGAAAAGGTTGATCTATGCAAAACCTACGGAGGCAAGGTTCTGCTCATCGTCAATACCGCCAGCAAATGTGGTTTCACGCCGCAGTACGACGCGCTGGAAAAACTCCATGCCGAATACAAGGATCGCGGTTTTGCCGTACTCGGGTTTCCGTCGAACGATTTCATGGGACAGGAGCCTGGAACCGAGGCTGAGATCAAGGAGTTCTGCACACTGACCTACGGGGTCAAGTTCCCGATGTTCGAAAAGGTGCAGGTCAAGGCAAAAGGCGCCAATCCGTTCTACGCCAAGCTCGCCGCGGCCTCGGACGGGCGCTATCCGAGCTGGAACTTCTACAAGTACCTGGTTGACCGCGACGGCAACGTGGTCGCTGATTTTCCGAGCAAAGTGAAACCAGACGACAAGGAGCTCGTTGCGAAGATCGAGGCCTTGCTGGATACACCAGCCAGCCAATAGCGGAGCTGGAACAAGCATTGGCCTTCTGGAAGGAGTTCGTCGGCTGGACGCGGATCCTGGCAGACAGACTCTCAGTGCCTGCGCCCATGATTCGGGGCAATTCGGCAGGTCAGGCTGGTCGCTGTGAAGGCTGATCTCAGCCTGGGATCCTTTTCGTGAACGAATTGTATCGACTGATTCAGCTCGAACGGGGAACCCGGGCCCCCGGTTCACGTTCTTATCGGCAGCATGGATGGCGCAGCAACCGCCTCCGTGTCGATTTTAGGGATTGTTTGCCATCACAAGCGGTCACAGCCACAATATGCGGCCCGCTTGACGCTGAATTTTCTGTCGGGTGCCCAGCAGCCGTCCTCTACCGTTTTTCCAGGAGTCCCATACATGACCCGTTTTGTCCGCAAGACCCTCATCGCCACGGCGTTGACCACGGTATTCGTCGCCGGAAATGCTCTGGCTGTCGATGCCTCGCTGAAGACCGAGAAAGACAAGGTCAGCTACATGGTCGGTGCCGATGTCGGCCGCGGCCTTACCCAGATCAAGGATGAGCTTGATCTGAAGATCGTCATCCAGGCGTTGCAGGATGAATTCAATGGCAGCAAGACCCTCATGACCCAGGAAGAGGGCCAGGCGGTTCGCCAGGAATTCATGACGAGACTGCAGGCCAAGCGTGTTGCCGATGAGAAGGTTGCTGCAGAAAAGAACAAGAAGGAAGGCGATGCTTACCTCGCCAAGAACAAGGCCAAGGCCGGCGTCAAGACGACTGCCTCTGGTCTGCAGTACGAAGTGGTCAAGCAGGGCACCGGTCCGAAGCCGAAGGAAACCGATACGGTCAAGGTTGACTACACCGGTACCAAGATTGACGGCACCAAGTTCGACAGTTCGGTTGATCGCGGCCAGCCGGCCACGTTCCCGCTCAATGGTGTGATCAAGGGCTGGACCGAAGGCCTGCAGCTGATGCCGGTGGGTTCCGAGTACAAGCTGGTGATTCCGGCCGAGCTCGCGTATGGCGAAAACGCTCCGCCGACGATCGGACCGAACGCAACCCTGATCTTCGACGTCAAGCTGATCTCGATCGAAACCGGTGCCGAGAAGGCCGCGCCGGCCGTGACCGAGAAGAAGTAAGCAGCACGCAAGGTGATACCGAAGGCGTGCCGGATTCCGGCACGCCTTCTTCGTTTCCGGGGAGCGGCAATCTCCCACCCTGAGTGTTCATCCTTGCCGCCATGCAGGAGTTGAGTGAATGCGCATAGCGATATTCGGAACCGGCTATGTCGGTCTGGTCACAGGTACCTGCCTGGCCGAAGTCGGCAATGACGTGATCTGCGTCGATGTCGATGCACTCAAGGTTGCACGCCTCGATCGTGGCGAGATCCCGATCTTCGAGCCGGGCCTGACCCCGATGGTCGTCGAGAACCATGCTTCCGGCCGCTTGAGTTTCACCACGGATGCAGCGAAGGCGATCGCCCATGGCGAAATCATCTTCATCGCGGTCGGCACGCCACCGGAAGAAGATGGCAGCGCCGATCTTTCGCACGTACTCGCTGTCGCCCGCACGATTGGTGAGGAGATGTCTGCACCCGCGGTCATCGTCAACAAATCCACCGTGCCGGTCGGTACGGCCGACCTGGTGCGCGAGACCATCGCGGACGTGCTGGCCACGCGTGGCAGCACGATTGCCTTCGAGGTCGTATCCAATCCGGAATTCCTCAAGGAGGGCGATGCCGTGCAGGATTGCCTGCGTCCGGATCGCATCATCATCGGCAGCGACAGCCCTTCGGCGATTGCGGCCTTGCGCAGTCTGTATGCGCCGTTCAACCGCAATCACGATCGCATCGTGCAGATGGATGTGCGCTCGGCCGAGCTGACCAAGTACGCGGCGAATGCCATGCTCGCGACCAAGATCAGTTTCATGAACGAGATCGCCAACATCGCCGAACGCGTCGGCGCGGATGTCGAAAACGTCCGCCTGGGTATCGGCTCGGATCCGCGCATCGGCTACCACTTCATCTATCCTGGCGCCGGATACGGCGGCTCGTGTTTCCCGAAGGACGTCAAGGCGCTCGAGCACATTGCGCGCAGCCACGGCTATGAGCCGTGCATGCTGGCGGCTGTCGAGGCGACCAATGCGATCCAGAAGCGGCGACTGCACGGCTTGA
>JBDTCQ010000165.1:0-6327 GCA_039923515.1 Dokdonella sp. | reverse complement strand
TCCGGCTGATGAGCATCACGTCCATTTTGGTGGCGGCCAGACCGAAACCACGGTCAAGCTCACGCCGGGCAAGCACACGCTGCAACTCGACCTGGCCGACTCGCTGCACATGCAGTTTGATCCGCCGATCGTGTCGAAGAAGATCAACGTTACCGTCAAGTAACGGATTCACCTTGGTGTTGCGCTGAAAGACGTGCGCGACCAAACGTGCGGTTTTGGCGCCGGCTGATCTCGATCTGCCGCGGCGATGGCGATGAATGTGATCGCCGCGGCTTTCGCTTCAGCGCATGTCAGTCAGCGGTGTTGCGCTGGCCTCGCCAGCGCATTCCGCCGGCGAGGGCGAGAAGTGCGGTGAGGATCACCCAGGCCGCCTTGCCCACTCCATTCAGCGCTACTGCCACTTGCGCGACAACTCCCTGAGCCTCGTAGGCGCCGATATCGGCACGTCCGTTGAATTCGCGCGGATAACCGGTGCCGCGCTGGTCAGTCAGCCGGGCGTCGGGATTGTCGCCGCTGTCGATAGCGGGGCTCGCGGCGGGAAGAGCATGGGTTTGGGTTGCGCCACCATTGTCCGCCAGCGGCAGGAGGTTGGGATCGTCATCCAATGTGTCGGCTGGCAGTTGCGCACCGCCGCCGACCTGAATGACCAGATTGTGCGAACCGGAAATCGGCAGGAGCATTGAACTGTAGACATCATCGGCACCGCTGGCCGAGTGGTTGTCGGCGACAAGCGTGCTGATCAAGGTGGATGGCAGGGCGTTGTTGATAAACGAAATGCCGCCGCCGTATGAGCCGGCATGGTTGCCGGCAATGGTCGAGTTGGTCACGCGAATGGAGGTGACTTGTCTGACGCGCAGGCCGCCGCCGTCATCCTGCTCGGTCGAGTTGCCGCTGATCGTCGAATTGCGCAGTTCGAGCATGCCCTCTTGAGTCAGGCCGCCGGCAAAGCGGATCGCGAAGTTGTCGCTGATGGTCGAGCGCTCAATGCTGCCACCGTTGCGTGCGATGAACAGGCCGCCGCCGATTTCCCAGTGCGACAAGGGCGCGTTGTCGGTACCGATCGCGCGGTTGCCGGATATGGTGCTGTCGATAATCCGGACGCCGTAGGCAAATACGCCGCCGCCGTAGGCCGCCGTGCCATTGGTCGGATGATCGCCGAATGCGGTGCTGCCCGAGATCGTGCTGTTACTCATGGTCAGGTAGCCGGACAACACACCGCCACCGTAGGAGCCGACGCCGACCGCAAGACAATCGCGGATCACGCTGTTGCGCAAGACCAGATCGGCGCCGGTGGCGACACAGCCACCGAACCCGATGTCGTTGTCGACCGCATCGAAGCGGCCATGCGCGATCGTCAGGCCATCAATTGTCAGCGTGCCCGAGGCGGGATGGAGCAGGATGCGGTCGTGGTTGCCACCGTCCAGCGTGAGGCGATCGGCGCCGGGGCCGATCAGGGTCAGGTCGTCGAGTGCGGCCTTGAGCGCGCCCTGGCTCAGGCTGATCGTGCTGCAGGTCAGCTGGGACAGGTCGATGGTATCGCCGCTGAGAGCAAGCTCAACCGCGGTGCGCAGGCTGCCGGCGGAATCATCATCGGCGCAGTTGGCGACGGTGAGCACCCGCGGTTGCGCACTTGCCGACGCAGGCCTCGAGATACGCATGGCATCGAGGCGCGCACGCAGGGGTGTGAGTTGGGCACTGCGCTCGTGCGGCAGGGGCCATTGCAAGGGAATGTCGGCCGGCAACGCACGCGCCGCAGCGCTCGAATCGGAGAGTGCCGCAAGCAAGCTCAGCGCGAGTACGCGACGCGCAAGGCTGTGCTGCGGATGATTGATCGATACGCGGCTATGCATGGGTTCTCGTGCCGGCGGGTCCAGCCGACAAGTTCAATGGGATCCAGAAAGATCGATTGTATACGTCGACATGCCATCGCCATCAGGATTCGTTTCACGAATTCCGTTGATGCCGAGTGCGCGCGCCTGATCGAGCTTGCCACTGGCCGAGTGGAAAACGATCGGCCCGTTCGTTTGCAGTGCCACGAAGCGCCACGGTCGGTCGGCGGCATCTTGATCGAGACGGAGCTGGCGACGCTGTCTGACCCAGTCGATGAGGATCTGCCGGTTCATGTCCGGTGCGTTGAGGACGATGTTTGCGCCACCGGTGCCCGGGAAATCCCCGCCGCCGCTGGCGCGATAGTTGTTTGTCGCCAGGATGAATGACTGTGCCGGATCGATCGGCTTTCCGTTGTAGCGCAAATCGACAATGCGTTCACCCACGGGTTTGCTGAGGTCGATGGCATAGCGGATGCCGCCCTGGATGACATCAAAGTTGTAGCTGGGTGTCTTGCGGTTGACCAACTCCTGCGCGGACGCTAGCTGCGGGTCGATCTGGTTGAAATAGCGCGCGGATCTTTCCAGCCAGGCCTTCACCTCGATACCGGTGATCTTCACGGCTGAAAGCGTGTTGGGAAAGAGATAGAGATCGGCTGCATTGCGGATCGCCAACGGACCGGCGGCGATGTCGGTGAAATCGGTGGAGCCGCCGAAACCGGCCTTGAACGGGGCCGCGGCGGAAAGCACGGGTATATCTTTCAGTTTCAGCATGTTCTCTGCGATGTACTGCTGGACATAGCTGCGCTGTGCGCTGTTGACCGGCTGAATCGCGCTGACATCGCCGATGGCGGTGAAATACGTGGTCATCGGAAAATTGCTTGCACCGATCGGCGCCGAGACATACGCAACCGTGGCGTCATGCTCGGCTTTGACGGCTGCAGCGACGGCAGGATCCGCCGCCACCGCAACGCCCTCCTTGCTGCGGATATTTCGAACCTCGGCGTGCGTCTTGGCAGGATCGATTTGCCAGTGCCCATCGCGGCGCACCAGGCCAAGCTCGATCAGGCCGAGACTCTTGCCCCACATGTTGCCCATGACGGCCGGTTTGCCGTGGATGAAGCCACGCTCGTTGTCGACATCCGGCAGGTCGTTGTAGCGGGATTTCTTGTTGCCGGGATCGGGAAATACCTGGTGCGAATGGCCCATCAGCACGACGTCGATATCCGGTACCTCAGCCAGATACCAGCCCGCGTTCTCCATCTGGTCGGAGTACTCGCGCGTGTCGATACCGCCATGATTGAGGGCGACGATGATGTCGGCACCTTCGGCACGGAGGGTGGGTGCATAGCGGCGCGCGGCTTCGACCACCCCGATCGTGGTCACCTTGCCTTCGAGGTTGTTGTGATCCCAGAGCAGGATGGGGGGCGGGGTGAAACCAATGATGCCGATCTGGATCGGCACCTCGATGGCGCGTCCCTTGTCATCGACGGTTTTCAGTTGACGCTTGAGCAAGGCGGTTGGCGGATACAGCGGCTGGCCATTCTCGGCATCGAACACATTCGCCAGCACCAGCGGAAAGTTCGGACCCTTGCACTGCCGGGTGGTAACGCCATCGATTTTCATCGGCTGGTGGGTGACCTGGCTCAGAAACGGCAGCCCGTAGTTGAACTCGTGGTTGCCGATCGTGCCGCCATCGTAACCAAGCAGGTCCATGGCCTCGTACATGGCCAGCTCCTGATCGCAGGCCAGCGGCTTGCCGCGGGCCTGCCAGTCGGCCAGGGCGGTGCCCTGGATGGTGTCGCCGGCGTCGAACAGCAGCGTGTTGGTGTATTGCTTGCGCGCCTCGGCGACGAGGGTGGCCATGCGCTCGAAACCCAGCGAATCATCCTCGGCCAGCTTGTAGTAGTCGTAGCTGAGGATATTCGAGTGGATATCGGTCGATTCGAGGATGGCCAGGGTGGCGCGGGTGTCCTCCGCGACAGCCGGCGCTTTCGGCGGGTTGGCCGAGCACGCCAGAAGAGCGAGTGTCGGCAAAAGAAGCAGGCAGCGGCCTGAAATCGGTTTCATGGTGGCTCACCGGAAAGCGGACAACGGAACATGCCAGCATCGCCGATCGAAGTCATCTGCCGAAGGATTGCCGATGCGGATTTGCCCGGGCAGGCGGACGCTCCGGTAAACTGACCGACCGCTCAATGTATTCGCCTTTCCGATGACCGTACGTACCCGTTTCGCTCCCAGTCCCACCGGCTTCCTGCATATCGGTGGCGCGCGCACGGCGCTGTTCTGCTGGCTGGAGTCTCGCCATCGCGGCGGTGAATTCATCCTGCGCATCGAGGATACCGATCGTGAACGTTCGACCCAGGAAGCTGTGCAGGCCATTCTTGATGGCATGAACTGGCTGGGGCTGGAACACGATGAGGGCCCGTACTATCAGACCCTGCGCATGGATCGCTACAAGCAGGTGGTCGAGGATCTGCTCAGGGCGGGCAAGGCTTATTACGCCTATGAATCGAAGGAAGAGATCGAGACGATGCGCGCCGAGGCCATGGCGAACGGCCTCAAGCCGCGCTACAACGGCTATTACCGTGATCGCAATGAAGGGTTTCGAGAGGATTCGAATCGAGTCATCCGCTTCAAGAATCCGTCGTCTGGTAGCGTCGTTTTCGATGACAAGGTCAAGGGCCGCATCGAGTGGAGCAACGACGAACTCGATGATCTGGTCCTGTTCCGTTCGGATGGTTTTCCGACCTACAACTTCGCCGTGGTCGTCGATGACATCGACATGCGCATCACCGATGTCATTCGTGGCGATGACCATGTCAACAACACGCCGCGCCAAATCAACCTGTACCAGGCGCTCGGCGCCGAGGTGCCGATTTTTGCGCATTTGCCGATGATTCTCGGCCCGGATGGGCAGAAGCTCAGCAAGCGCCATGGCGCGGTCAGCGTCATGCAATACCGCGATGATGGCTTCCTGCCGCATGCCGTGCTCAATTATCTGGTGCGCCTGGGCTGGTCGCACGGCGACCAGGAGTTGTTCTCGCGCGAGCAGATGATCGAGCTGTTTGATATCGGCAACGCCAATCGGGCGCCATCGCGATTTGATATCGAGAAACTTTCCTGGCTGAACCAGCAATACATCAAGAACGACGATCCGCTCGAACTGGTGCCGCATTTTCTCTGGCAATTGCGCGCAGCCGGAATTGATGTGGAGCACGGCCCCGATCCGGTCGATGTCATCGTCGCCTTGCGCGAACGCGCGCAGACGCTGAAGGAAATGGCCGAGAAGGCGCGAGTCTGGTACGCGCCGCTCAAAGACTACGATGAAGCTGCGGTGGCCAAGCATCTCAAATCAGCGACTGCGCTGCCCGCGCTGCAAGCCGTGCATGCGCAATTGGGCGCGACTTCGGACTGGACTGTGGAGAATGTGCACGCGGCCATTGCCGCCGCGGCTGCGGCCATCAGCGAGGGTATGGGCAAGGTTGCCCAGCCATTGCGCGTAGCAATCACCGGGACGCAGGTGTCGCCATCGATCGACCACACCGTGTTTCTGGCCGGTCGGGACGAAGCGCTGCATCGCATTGACGCGGCGATCAAGCTGGCTGGCGGCTGAGGCAATGGTTACGGTCGAGTGCAGCTTGTCCGCGCTGTCGACGCTCGACAGCGCAGATATCGATGCGCTGATGCAGATGAATCAGGCGTGCCTGAAAGTGTTGCTGGATCCGACCCTGTGGTTCTGGATGACCGCATTCACCGTGGTCAGCATCGTGGGTGGCGCGTTGATCGGTCGTCTCAAGGGACGCATGACCGCCGGCATCATCTGGGCCGCCGTACTTGGCCCGATTGGCTGGATCGTCATTGCCCTGGGTCGATCGAGGCTGCAGGCGTGTCCCGAGTGCGCGAAACCGAACCAGCCCGATGCGCTTGCCTGTCGGCAGTGCGGTGCCAATCTCAAGCAAGCGATGCAACGGACCGCGCGTTCGCGGCTCAAGGCGGGCGACAGCAGCGCTCCGCCGTAGCCGATCGGGAGCCGCTGAGGGCGATGCTATGATTTCGGCGATCCGGCCCCATCTGTTTCCGCCATGAGCCCCGCTTCCCGCAAATCAAAACAACTGCACGCGCATGACCACGATGCCGACGCATTCGTGCGCGATGTCGCCAGGGTTTGTGTGGAGCGCGGTCTGCGCCTCACTGCGATCCGTCTGCGCGTACTCGAGCTCGTTGCCGAAGCGACGATTCCGGTCAAGGCCTACGATTTGCTCGACCGGCTCAAGGACGGCCCTGGCGTGGCGGCTCCGCCGACGGTCTATCGCGCACTTGATTTCCTGCTTGAGCACGGCTTCATCCACAAGCTCGAATCGATCAACTCGTTTGTCGGCTGTCATCATCCCGGCGAAGCGCATCAGGTACCGTTCCTGATCTGCGACCTCTGCTCAAGTGCAATCGAGATCTGTGACGACCAGGTCTCGGCGCTGCTCAATACGCAGGCCCATGAGCG
>JBDTCQ010000164.1:0-4336 GCA_039923515.1 Dokdonella sp. | reverse complement strand
GAACATTGTCTGCACGACCAGCACCAGCGCGGCAATCAAGCCGGCACGTTCGCCGCGCTCGCCGGTGGCAATCAGCCAGGTGAATATGCCGACGACGGCAAAAGCGGCCACGTAGACGAAGGCGCGTGCGACGCTCTGATGCTCAAGGATATAGGCCGAGGCAAACACCGCAACGACGCCGCATGCGAGGACGATGGCGAGCTTGCCCCAGTGGAGCGGCCGCGCATCAGGATCCGAACCAATATGCAACATCGCCTTGCGCATGAGGAGGTAATTGGCCAGACCGAGAACGAGGCCAATCGCGCAGACACCAAAAGCGACGTGCCAGCCAAGCTCGTTGCCATAATGCTGGTTGACGTAATCCTTGAGCCACGGTGTCAGCAGCTGCGAGATCATCGCGCCGAGGTTGACCGCCATGTAGTAGATGGTGAAGGCGCTGTCGATTTTTGAATCGTCGCCCTCGTAGATCTTGCGTACGATATTACCGGCATTGGCCTTGAACAAGCCGTTGCCGACCACGACCACGCCGAGTGCGCAGAACAGGAACCAGACGCTCTCTCCCGGCACGACCATGAGGCCGTAGCCGATCGAAAGAATCGCCGCGCCGAGCAACATCGTGCGACGCGTGCCGAGGATCTTGTCGCCGATCCAGCCGCCTATCGCGGGGGCCACGTAGATCAAGGCAGCCGCGGCACCCCAGACCAGGGTCGCACGCTCATCGGCAAAACCGAGCCGCTGGACCATGTAGTAGACGATCAGCGCTTGCATGCCGTAGTAGCCAAAGCGTTCCCACATCTCGATCAGGAAGATCGTCGAGAACGATTTGTTCTGGCTGGTGCGGGCGGCGGTCGCGGTCATCGTGGCAATCCAAAGATTTCAGGAAAGTGCGCGAGACTAGCGCATGCATGCCGGTTGCGCTTGTGCAAACGCACATCTGCGGCAGTACGGAGTATTCAGTGCGGGATTGTGTATTTCATAAAACTCCGCGTCGGGGCTAGACTGGGGTGCCGCCAGCGGGCGGTCATCGATTCAATGCGGAGGCAACCATGCTTCAGGTAAAACACCTACTCGATGACAAGGGCCATGACATCCTCATGATTGGGCCGGATGCACCTGTCATTGAAGCAATCACTTTGATGGCAGCGAAAGGCGTCGGCGCCCTGCTTGTGATGCGGGGAAGCGAATTGATTGGCGTTGTCAGCGAGCGCGACTACGCTCGCAATGTCGTCCTCAAGGGACGCTCCTCGTCGTCAACTTCGGTACTCGATATCATGGAGTCCGGGATGACAACCGTGCACCCCGATGACAGCATCGATCATTGCATGCGTCTGTGCACCAACCAGCGTGTTCGCTATCTACCGGTGCTGGAGGACGGCAAGACGATCGGCGTGCTTTCACTCGGCGATCTGGTCAAGGCCGTGATCAGCCAGCAAAGCGAGCAGATCGAGCAATTGCACCGTTATATCGCTGGCTGAACTATCAGGCTTAATTCGCGCGTTTCGGTGCATCGACCTGATTTTCGGGGCGCGCAGTATCGAAGGCAGCCAGCGTCAGGCACTGCTGTTCGATCCGTGTAATGACCGGAAATGCGCTCATGTCGATATCGAACCGGCGCGCATTGTAGACCTGCGGAACCAGACACAAATCAGCGAGTGTTGGCGCATCGCCGTCGCAATAGACGCCGGTGCCCGAATTGTCTTCAAGCAGCCGCTCAAGCGCGCTGAATCCATCCGTGATCCAGTGCCGCGTCCAGCGCTCGCGCTCGACCTGGGGCGAGCTGAACTCCCGCTCCAGGAATTGCATGACGCGCAAATTATTGAGTGGATGGATGTCACAGGCAACCACTTGCGCCAATGCTCGAACACGCGCACGTTCGCGCGCAGTCGATGGCAGCAGCGCCGCGCCACCCGGATAGGATTCTTCGAGATACTCGATGATCGCCATCGATTGACGGAATACGCGGGAACCATCAAGGAGGGTCGGCACGCAGCCCTGCGGATTCATGTCGCGGTAGGCCTCGGCATGTTGCTCGCCGCCATTGTTGACGAGGTGTACGGGGACAATTTCATGCGGCAATTGCTTGAGGTTCAAGGCAATTCGCACACGGTACGCGGCGCTTGAACGCCAGTAGCTGTAGAGCTTGATGCTGTCGGACATGGCCCACCCCCTGCATTGCGGAACGGTCGGCGACCTCTGCAATCGCCGGCCTATTGTGCAGGATTGTTCAGGCCGGGGAATACTTCTCCACGATCTGTTCGATCGCACCGAAGACCGAATTTCCTGCCGCATCGGTCATCTCGATTCGCACGCGATCACCAAACTTGAGGAAAGGCGTTGCCGGCTTGCCGTCGCGCAGGGTTTCCACGGTGCGCTGCTCGGCCAGACAGGAGGCTCCTTTTCCTGTGTCCTCGTTGGCAATCGTACCTGATCCAATCAGGGTTCCGGCTGCCAGTGGTCGGCTCTTTGCGACATGTGCGACCAGTTCGGCAAAGTTGAACTGCATGTCCACCCCCGCTTCTGCTTCGCCAAACCACTGCTCGTTGATCCAGGTGCGCATCGGCAAATGCAGTTTGGAATCCCGCCAGACATCGCCGAGTTCATCCGGCGTGACAAACACCGGCGACAGCGCCGAGCGTGGCTTGGACTGCAGGAAACCAAAACCCTTGGCCAGCTCGCCCGGGATCAATCCGCGCAGCGAAACATCATTGACCAGACCAATCAGCTGGATGTGCTCGGCCGCCTTTGCTGGCGAAACGCCCATGGCCACATCATCGGTTACCACGATGACCTCGGCCTCGAGATCGATACCCCAATCCTCGCTGGTGGCAAGAATCGGATCACGCGGGGCGAGAAAACTCGCACTGGTGGCCTGGTACATCAGGGGATCGGTGTAGAAACTCTGCGGCACTTCGGCGCCGCGCGCACGGCGCACGCGTTCGACATGCGGCAGATAGGCGCTGCCATCAACAAATTCGTAGGCGCGCGGCAGCGGCGAGGCCAGCTTGTCGACATCCAGAGCGAATGAATCGACGGCCTTGCCTGCTTGAAGCTGTTCGAACAGCGCATTCAGGCGTGGCGCCGTGTTGCTCCAATCCTCCAGCGCTGCCTGCAGAGTTGCGGCAATTCCAGTGGCACGGACGGCTTGTGTGAGATCGCGATTGACGACGATCAGGGTACCGTCACGGCCACCTTCCTTGAGACTTGCGAGTTTCATGTCAGCTCGGATTCCTGTTTTTTTGATCAAGGCTTCTGCGGATCGAAATGCTTGCGCAGACCCTGCCAGCATTCGATGTAGTCACGCTGCAACTGGGGAGATTCGAGGGCTTGCCGGGTCGGCTGGATCACCGCACGGGTTTCGAACATGAAGGCCATCGTATCGGTGACGTGATCCGGTTGCGAGGTGTTGCTCTGTGACGCCTTCTCGAATGTCGCCGCATCGGGACCATGGCCGGTCATGCAATTGTGCAGGCTGCTGCCACCGGGCACGAAACCACCAGCCTTGGCATCGTATTCGCCATGGATCAGGCCCATGTACTCACTGGCGATATTGCGATGAAACCACGGCGGTCGGAAGGTGTTCTCCGCGCATAGCCAGCGCGGCGGGAAGATCGCGAAATCGATATTCGCCGTACCTGGAGTATCGCTGGCCGAAGTGAGCACGGTGAAGATCGATGGATCGGGATGGTCATAGCTGATCGAACCGATCGTGTTGAAGTGGCGCAAGTCATAACGGCAAGGCACATGGTTGCCGTGCCAGGCAACAACATCGAGCGGCGAGTGGCCGATCGAGGCCGTCCACAGCCTGCCCTGATATTTGCTGAGCAACTCGAACTCGCCTTCGACATCCTCGTAAGCCGCCACGGGTGTTTCGAAATCACGCGCATGGGCCAACCCATTCGCGCCGATCGGACCGAGATCGGGAAGGCGGAATGCGCTGCCGAAATTTTCTGCCACATAGCCACGAGCCTCGGCATCGACGAGATCGACACGGAAGCGGATACCACGCGGAATGAGCGCAATCTGTTGCGGCTCAATTTCGATCAGGCCCAGTTCGGTGGCGACAACCAGGCGCCCCTGCTGCGGCACGATGAGCATTTCGGCATCGGCATTGCAGAAGAAGCGCCGCTGCATCGAGCGATTGGCCGCATAAACGTGAATGCCGATTCCGCTTTGCGCAGCGGCACTGCCATTGCCGGCCATGGTGAACAGGCCGTCGACGAAATCGGTCGGCCGCTCATCGGCGGGCATCGGCAACGGATCCCAACGCAGCTGGTCAGGCGTTACCGGACCGTCGCCAAATGCGCTGTGCAGCCGCGACTGGGTCAACGGCGTGAAT
>JBDTCQ010000163.1:0-4521 GCA_039923515.1 Dokdonella sp. | reverse complement strand
GAAGCGCATCTGTCCAAGCGCGAAATCCTCACCCTGTATCTCGACAACGCGCCGTTTGGCGGCACCTTGCAAGGTGTCGAGGCGGCCTCCTGGGCCTATCTTGGCCATTCGTCGAAACAGCTTTCGCATGCGGAGGCCGCCTTGCTCGCCGTGTTGCCGCAGGCGCCGAGTCGCTGGCGTCCAGATCGCGAAGCCCAAGCAGCCCGCGCGGCACGCGACAAGGTGCTCGATCGCATGGGCACGCTCCAGGTGTGGACGCCAGCCGTAGTCAAGGACGCACGCATTGAATCCGTCGTCGCGCGAACCCTGCAACCACCGCTGAGTGCCGCCCTGCTGGCAAGCCGGCTGCACAATGCGCATCCACGCCAGCGAAGCATCGCGACGACGATCAATATCGAATTGCAACGCAGCGTGCAGGATCGCGTCAGCAATTATCTTGCGAGATTGCCCGAGCGCACCTCGGCCGCCCTGCTCGTCGTCGACAATCGTGATCTGACCACGGTGGCCTATGTCGGCTCGGCCATGTTTGGCGACGAGGCACGCCTCGGTCATGTCGACATGGTACGCGCCTGGCGCTCGCCCGGATCAACTCTCAAACCTTTCCTCTATGGACTCGCTCTCGATGATGGCTTGATCCATTCCGAAAGCCTGCTGATTGATGCGCCGCAATCCTTTGGCGGTTACCGTCCGGGCAACTTCGATAGCGCCTTCAATGGCCCGGTCGGTGCGGCGGAAGCCTTGCGCCTGTCGCTCAATGTGCCCGCGGTCGATCTGCTCGATCGAGTCGGTGCAGCGCGATTCACCGCGCGGCTGGCCAATACGGGTTTGCAACTGCGCCTCCCGCGCGGCGTCGAACCGAATCTTTCGATCATCCTCGGCGGTGTCGGTGCGCGCATGGAGGATCTTGCCGGCGCTTATGCCGCCCTCAATCGCAAGGGTATTGGCGGCATCGTCCGCTACACGCCCGAGGATCCGCTGACCGAGCGTCGCGTGCTTTCCGAAGGTGCGGCCTGGATCGTGCGTGAAATTCTCGAAGCCAATCCACGCCCCGGCTATCGACCGGGCACGTTCGATACCGGCTCGCGTCCGCGGGTCGCCTGGAAAACCGGCACGAGTTACGGCTATCGTGATGCATGGGCGATTGGCGGCACGCGCCAATACACGGTGGCCGTGTGGATTGGCCGACCCGATGGCACGCCGCTGCCAGGTCAGTACGGCGCGGTGACGGCGTTACCGTTGATGTTCCAGGTTGTCGACAGCCTGCCGCGAACGGCCTTGTCGTCGGTGCCACAGGCGCCACCGGCAAGCGTCGGCGAGATCGAGATTTGCTGGCCACTTGGCCTGACATTCGATGAACACCATCCCGAACTCTGCCAGCAGAAACATACGGCGTGGACACTCGATGGCGTCGTGCCGCCGACCTTCCCCGAGCGTGACGCGCGCAGCTGGAGCACGGGTCTGCTGCATGTGCGCGTCGATGCGCGCAACGGTTCGCGTCTGAGTCCCGGATGTGCGGCACCATCAATCAGTGAGATCAATATTCCGCTGTGGCCCTCGCTGGCCTATCCGTGGCTTTCGCGTGATCAACGTCGGCGATCGAGCCTGCCTCCGCTCGCGGCGCAATGCAGCGATGACGGACTCGAATCAAACCAGACCTTGCGCATCGACGGCATCACCGACAACGCCAGCGTCGCACGCGCACCCAACAGCGACAAACCGGCCGCGGTCCGATTGCGCGCACTTGGCGCGAATGGCGAAGTGGCCTGGCTGGTCAATGGCCGTCTCCTCGCAACCACGCAGGATTCCCAATCCTGGGAGCTTGCCTTCCCCGAAACTGGCGATCAGGCCATCACCGCAATGACCAATGGCGGACGCTGGGATCAGGTTCGTGTCCGCGTTTTGCGTTGAGTGAATGCAAATGGGTTCAGGCCGATTGCGTTTCGCGAATCGAAGCAAAGGCATTACGACTTTTGCAGGAGCAGGCTTCACCCGCGCTGCTTGTGGTCACGGTGCGAGAAGGGCATCACGGCTGAAGCCGTTTCTTACAAATTGCGCACGCCGATAAGTCACTGAACCCATCGTGCTTCGTGCCCGAGTAGAATCGGTGTTTTGCATTAGGAGCCGCCCATGCCCTCTTTCGATATCGTTTCAAAACTCGATGACCACGAAATGACGAATGCGGTCGATCAGGCCAACCGCGAGCTCGACAAGCGCTTTGACTTCAAGGGCAGTGGCGCGACGTTCGAACTCAACGATGGCGTGGTCACGCTCAAGGCTGCCGCCGAATTCCACCTCAAGCAGATGCAGGACATCCTGCTGCAGCGACTCAGCGCACGCGGCATCGATGTCCGTTGCGTCGACATCGCCGACCCGGACGTTAACCTTGCCACCGCGCGCCAGAACGTCACCCTCAAGCAAGGCATCGAGCAAGCGCTGGCGAAGAAGATCATCAAGCTGATCAAGGATTCCGGCAGCAAGGTGCAAGCCCAGATTCAGGGCGACCAGCTACGCGTTACCGGCAAGAAGCGCGATGAACTGCAAGACGTTATCGCCCTGCTGCGCAAGAGTGAAATTGAAATGCCGTTACAGTTCGAGAATTTCCGCGACTGAATTCAGCGCGAGCTTCGTGCAATCAACTGTGCAACCAGTGAACGCAAGGCCAGCGGCTTGAGTGGTTTGTGCAGTAGCTGACAGCCGGCGGCGGCGACCGCATCGGCGACTGTCTTGCTGTGATCGGCGGTAATGATGACGCACGGGATCCCGGTGGCTGCCGGACTCAGCGCATCGCGAAGTTCAAGTCCGCTGACCTGATCATCGAGGTGGTAGTCGAAGAGGAACAAATCGGCACCGTGCGTTCCAAACAATCGACAGGCTTGATCAGGCGTTTGCGCCGCATGCACTTCGGCCTTCCAGCCGACCAGCAAATCCTGCATGGCCTTGAGCACGGCCGGATCGTTGTCGACGACGAGCAGACGAAGACGTGGAAGTGGCGGTTCCGACAGCGCGGCCGATGGAGGCGGCAAGTCCATCGGCGCAGTCATCGGCACTTCGATGGAAAAAGCCGTACCGCGTCCGACCCGTGATTCAAGGCGCAAACGATGCTTGAGCAAGCGCGCAATGCGTTCGGCAATCGCCAGACCAAGGCCCAGGCCTTCGCCGGAATGCCCAAGTCGGCGGAATTCCTCGAAGATCAACTCGCGATCAGCATTCGCTATGCCTGGCCCGGTATCCCAGACCTCGATTGAAAGATTCCTGCCGCGGCGACGGCAGCCGAGAACGATGCGCCCGCTGCGCGTATGGCGTACGGCGTTGGCGAGAAAATTCTGCACGACACGGCGCAACAACTGGGGATCGCTGCGCACCCAGGCTCGCGAAATCACGCAATCCAGACGCAGCCCGCGCTCTTCGGCGAGCACACTGAACTCGGCAGCCAGACTTCGCAGCCATTCATCGATCGGAAAAGCCTCGACCTTGGCGCGCGTGCGTCCACCATCGAGCCGGGAAATATCAAGCAACCCTCCAAGCAGGCCCTCGGCCGAAGTCAACGCGCCATCGATATTGGCGACCGACTCGCGATACTCGGGGTGATCGAGCCGCTGGGCGAGCGCGTGCGTGAACAGATGCGCCGCATTCAAGGGTTGGGCGAGATCGTGGCTGATCGCGGCAAGGAAACGGGACTTTGCGAGGTTGGCTTTCTCCGCCTCGTGACGCGCAAGTTCCAGTTCCGAAGTGCGCTCGATGACGCGCTGCTCGAGGGTCTCGGCAATGCTCTTGAGCTCGCTTTCATTGCTGCGGAATGCGGTGACATCGGTGAATGTCGCGACGAATCCGCCGCCCGGCATGGGATTGCCGCGAATCTCGACCACGCGCTCAGCGTTTGCACCCGGGAACCGGCGCTCGGCGACATACGGTGTGCCGGCGCGCATGTGACTGATGCGCTTGCCGACCTCATCGGTGGTCGACTGCCCCGTGCCCAGACCATTCACAAGATTCCAGCGCACCAGATCAGCGACCGGCACGCCAACACGCAACAATTCCGGCGGATAGCCGAACAGCTCGGCATACGGTCGATTCCAGGCGACCAGGCCGAGATCGCGATCGACCACGCTGATACCCTGACTCATGTTCTCGAGCGCGGCTTCGAGGACTCGTTGGTTGAAACGCAGATCCTGCGAGGTTTCACCGACAATGTCGGCCACTGCTTCGAGCTCGACCGTTTGCTCGCGGCGGGCGACCGTCAGCAACAGGCGTGCCGACGACGCGCCAATCACGGCGGCGAGTTCGTGTTCGATCGCGGCCACCAACGCCTCTGACGCCGATGTGCCGGAGTCGGTACCGACAAACAACATGCGCACCTGCTCCTCGGGCAGGAAGCGCAAAGACAGTGCATGCAGGTCGGCGACACCGACGCGCCCGCGCATTCCGGCCGATACAGGATGGGCAAAGCGTGAACCGGCGACTACCACGAGCACACCCAGATTTGCCGCCAGACTCACCACCACCGCACGAGCGAGGCGACTC
>JBDTCQ010000162.1:0-8506 GCA_039923515.1 Dokdonella sp. | reverse complement strand
TGGCCATGACTGATTCCGGGGTCTGTTTTTCGCCTTCGAACAACCACTCGAAATCCTGCCGCGGCACACCGGTGCAGGCGCAGATCAGGTGCTTGATGAGCACCTTGTCGGTGGTCGCGGCGTCGCCGAGTTTGAAGGTTGGGTAGACATCCTCGGCACGCGCGTTCCAGTCCAGCTTGCCGGCGTCGACGAGCTTGGCCAGCATCAAGGTAGTCAGGGCCTTGGTATTGGACGCGATCATGAAGCGCGTGTCGCCGTCGACCTTTGCCGGCTTGCCGAGTTGGCGCACGCCGAAGCCCTGCGCCATCACGATCTTGCCATCCTGAACGATGCCTATGGCAACACCCGGCACGTTGTAGTCCTTGCGCATCTGCTCCACAAAACCAGCGACTTGTTGCAGGCGCGCGGCGTCAAGTTTATGCGCGGTGCGGCCGGCGAAACTCTCATGGGTATGGCCGGCAGGTTGCAGGCGTTGGCCAATCTTGCCGAACTGGGAACTGCGCTTTTCCGCGATGGCCTGATCGACGTCAACCACCATGACGGTCCACGCCTTGCCCTTGCGGAAGGCCCTGGCGCTGATCACGCGCTTGGCATTGGCCGCGACATCGTATTCATAGAAACGTCGCGCTTCCCAGCCGTCGCGCGGGGCTGCGTCGGTCGCGACCAGCAACTTGGGCGTCATGCCGAGCAGCTTCCAGCCCTCGGCAACGGCGGCGTCGGGGTTGTCTGCCACCGCATCGATGATGGCGATACGGGAGCCGTCAGCTTCCGGAGGCATCAGCAGCACGGCGTTGCCCTGCGCGCGCTGGCTGAAAGCCGCGGGGACAATGAAGGTCGTGCCCCGCGGCGTCGCCGATGGCTTGTCCGGCGCCTCTTGCGCTGCTGAGATCGAACCAACGGGCTTTGAGGCGTCAACCTGCGCAGAGTGCGCGGGCGCCGAAAGGATCAAAGTCATGGCTGTTGCCAGAACGCTGGGTATCAGAACTTTACGCATCGGGAGCTTCCTTGGCTGGGCGTCACTGACTGGGGGCAATTGGCGCAATGTACTCCGATTCGTCTCGCCACGAGCGGGCTGTCACTGACAAATTCAAAATCGGAAAGTGCGGTTCGCCGAAGAACGATGGATTGATTCTCGAATACTGGCCTGCTCCTGGGAAGATCGTCAGGAAACCTTGCTGCCATAGAATTCAAATGGACGTATATCCATATAAACAAACGTGATGAGGCTATCCCGATAAACAACCTTGTCTCCAGTAGACTTCCGACTCACCTTTGCCATCGCTTGCAAGCACTGGCATCCCCGACATCCGAGGACAAACAATGAAACGGGAAACCATCGCCATTCACGGCGGCTTCGCGGGTGATCCGGAGACCCACTCGGTGGCCGTACCTGTCTACCAGACCACCAGCTACTACTTCGACGACACCCAGCATGGCGCTGACCTGTTTGATCTGAAGGTCCCAGGCAACATCTATACGCGCATCATGAACCCCACCACGGCGGTACTCGAAGAGCGGGTCGCCATGCTGGAAGGCGGAATTGGCGCGCTGGCATTCGCCTCCGGCATGGCCGCCATCACGGCCTGCGTGCAGACACTGGCGAGGGCTGGTGACAACATTGTCGCAACCAGCCAACTTTACGGCGGCACCTACAATTTCTTCTGCCACACCTTGCCCAATCAAGGCATCGAAGTGCGCATGGTCGATGGACGCGACCCTGACGGTATCGCTCGCGCCATCGACCAGAACACCAAACTGGTTTTCTGCGAGTCGGTCGGCAACCCAGCGGGCAATGTCGTCGACATCGCCGCCCTCGCCAAAGTCGCCCATGCCGCAGGCGTCCCGCTGGCGGTAGACAACACGGTGCCGTCACCGGCACTTTGCCGTCCGATCGAACACGGTGCCGACATCGTCATCCACGCGCTGACCAAATACATGGGCGGCCACGGCACCAGTCTCGGTGGCGCTCTGGTCGATTCCGGCAATTTCCCGTGGAAAGGCAGCACACGCTTCCCGCAGTTCAACCAACCCGACCCGAGCTACCACGGTGTGGTGTATGTGGATGCATTCAAGGAAGCAGCCTTCATCGGTCGCGCCCGGGTCGTGCCGTTGCGCAACATGGGCGCAGCGATCTCGCCGTTCAATGCGTTCCTCATCCTGCAAGGTATTGAAACGCTGTCGCTGCGCATGGAACGGCATTGCCAGAATGCCCTGGCCATCGCGCGCTATCTGAAAGCTCACCCGAAGGTTAGCTGGGTCAACTTTGCCGGTCTGGAAGACAATCGCGACTACGCTCTGGCACAGAAATACATGGACGGCGGCATTCCCTCATCCATCCTCAGCTTCGGCATCCATGGCAGTCGCGAAAATTGCGCGCGCTTCATGGACAAGCTCGAACTGATCAAGCGGCTGGTCAACATCGGCGACGCCAAAACCCTGGCGTGTCACCCAGCCACAACAACCCATCGCCAGCTCAATAACGAGGAGTTGAAAGACGCCGGGGTCAGCGCAGACCTGATTCGACTGTCCATCGGCATCGAACACATCGACGATCTGATCACAGATCTCGAGCAGGCCTTCCTCGCCGTATAGGAAAACTTGCAAGACGCGGCCGTCAGTTTCATCCCGCTCTCGCGGAGATGATTGACGCGTTCCGCGACGAATTTTGCCAGCCGGCAATTCGGAGCAAACAGGCACACCGCTGCGGCCAAGCCAAAGGGATCTCCCCGAAGGGAGATCCCGAGGCGGTTCTCAAAGACGTGCAATGCCACATTTTTTCGTTGCATGGAGGCTGGACATCGAGACACCCCTCACGTCATGAACGATCAATGCCTGCGTGAGAGGAATTTTGATCCAGCGAGATGGAACCGGGCCACACTCACTTCGGGACAAAGACGCGAATCCCATCGCGAAATGGCTGTGTTGGTCGACTTCACGCTGCGATTGGCATTTTTCGTCATGATCCCAGCCTAACCGAACCGCTTGCTCGCGGACCCGTCGAGATGGTCATCCGATGTTGTCATGACTCCACCCTCAAAAGCATCGGAGCCTGCGGAAAACCGTGGGCGGTTCGAATGGTTACGCTCACGTCCTCAGCGCAGCAGGGGGAACAGGCCGAGCACACCGATGATGATCAGGTAGATCGCGACTACGTAGTTGAGCAGCCGCGGCATGATGAGAATCAGGATTCCGGCGATCAGCGCGATTAACGGTTGCGCAGCGACATTGATATTCATGATTTTTTCCCGGATTGGATAGGTTTGTGCATACGTCGCGCCATGCGAACGCCGGACAGGTATAGCCCGGCCTTGCTTAATGGCTCAGGAAAGGAGCAATCGCGGATACCAGGCAGCGTCACCTTGCAGAGCTCCACGCAATCTCCTCCGATGGAATGGCCGGAACTTTCCAAAACTTCGAGGCAGATCCACACCTGACCATCAAATACCCTTTCTTTCGACGGAAGCCCGGCTTTGACCGAGAAGAAGCCCGGCGTCGTCTATCCGAATTTGAACGCGCCGTGTTTCGCGGACTTGAGCGAACGCTGCGTTGGCGCATTCCGTTTGAAATTTTGGCCAGACAGTGGAATGCTCGCGCGAAACCATGAGGTCAGTGCGCACGCTGCAAGGCGCGTGTGGCACGTCCAAGCAACAGGGGATGAAGCAACGATGGATGAAGTGATCGATGGCATCAACATGCGCACGATGCGCTCGAATGCCGCTGTTTCCGCCTATACGCGCAGCGAGGGCCTCACGCCGGCCGAGCAAATCGCGCTCGGCAAGGTTGCCGAAGCGTCGCGCGGCGAACCCATCCTGGACATCGGCTTTGGCGGCGGACGCACCGTACAACCCCTGCTGGCCATCAGCGCGGATTATCTGGGCATCGACTATTGCCAGGAAATGGTCGCCGCGGGCCGATCAAAATATCCGGGTGTTCGACTTGAGTTGGCCGATGCACGCGATCTATCGCAACTGCCATCGGATTCGATCGCGCTGGCCGTATTCAGTTGCAATGGTATCGGCATGGTCGGCCACGAGGATCGGCTGGCGATTCTGGCACAGGTCCATCGGGTCCTTCGCCCCGATGGAGCATTCGTGTTCTCGACCCACAACCAGAATTGCCCCGATCATACGGCCGGTTTTCGTTTTCCGGAGTTCGAACAATCCAGAAACCCCGCGCGGATTTTGGTCCGCGGCATGCGTTTTATTTCCCAAACACTGATTCGCTTGCGCAATCGGCAGAAGTTTCGTCGCCACGATATCCGCACTTCAGCCTATTCCATGATCAATGACGTGTGCCATCACTACGGCACGATGCTCTACTACATCTCGCTGGCCAACCAGCGTGCACAACTGGAGCGGATAGGATTCCAGGCGGACGCCGATGCATTCGACCTCTCGGGTCAACCTGCAACGGACGATTGCACGGACAGTTCCATCACGCTGATTGCGAGAAAGAACGTGTGTACTGTTTCACCACCTTCACGGCAATCAGAAAAGCCCAGCTGAGGCGTACCCGACGACTCGACCCAATACACCATTGCACAAAAATTCCAATAGACTGCATCGGCGGCAACGCCCGCCCGGATCAAGCGCAAGGTGAAATGCATGGATATTCAGCAAGGGCACTCACTCCAGCTACTCGCCATGGCAGCTGCACCCTTTCTCATAGCCATGGTTGCAAGCGCTGTCACTTGGCGTTCCATCAAACGACCAGGACTGTTCCTGGTTTTTGCAGTGTTGTCGCTGTGGGGCTTGGCCAACTTTATTTATCCCATGGCCCTGGGCGTGCTCAACCCAACAGCGACGGGGCCGGCCATCTATCCGAGTGCGCAATTCAATGTCTTGCTGGCCAATGCACTTTTGGTTGCCTTGATCGGACTTCCGCTGCTCTGGCGCTTGCGCAGCGCTTTGCGCCGAATCTGAGCCTTGGCCCCGCCCGCTCCAGGGTCGTCGTCACGGACTAAAACGCACAGCGTCGACTTGAATGGAACGCAAGGGTTAGACATCGGAATGCAGACGACCTCTCGTTTCGCACTGGAGAGCCACGCTGGCCCTTACGAAAAATGGCCGCTGCGTTCTCGCGTCATTGTTGACGGCGAACCCAGTCCCACCGTTATCCCCGGCTATTGCCTGCTTCATCAATTCAAGATCCCGGGGGGCTATTTGCTCATCACCGATTACGACTGCCCGTTCGAGGAAGCGACAAGCTTTGTTCTTCTTGGCTTCTCGAGCGAACTCCTCTCGCATCGAACGCTTGGAGTGCCCTATGGCTCCTTCAATCTGGAGCAGATCGACTGGATGGATGAAATGACGGCTGAAGTTGTCTTCTGGGAGAACGACCGCTGGTTGTTGACGCTCCGGCCCTGGGGCATACCTTTTCTCCGGCCCCGCATTCACTTGCGGAGAATTCATGAAACTACGCTAAAGTGCGATGTGACCTCAGGGCAAACGAAGGAGTCACACTGACCCAGATCGGCCATCAAGGCAGTGGGGTCGTACATCAACTCCCATTGGTGTGGCACGTGAAGATTGACGTACATGAAAGTCAGCGGAAGAAGACTGCTCCGTTGCAACCCTGAGCCCGTCACACCTCGAATATCACACTGCAACACGTTACTCCGCCTTCGGCCTTCTCGGTTTCCGACATGTCCAGCACGCGCACATCCACACCCGCATTGCGCAGCCGCTCAGCCGTGCGCAGAAACGACGCCGAATACAGCACGCGATCTCCCAGCCACACGGCATTGGCGGCGAACGGCTCGCCGGGATCCACGCTGATCGTGCGATAGCCCGGGAAGCGACTTGCATCAACCCATTGCGGATTGATCAGCAACACATCCTGTGCAACCTGGGTGACTGCCGTCTTCAGGTGCAGGCAGCCGGTCAGCGACACCGCTTCGACGGTATACCCGAAGGTCGTCACAAGCTGGCGTAGTTGCTCGATGCCCGCGCTGTTGCTGCGTGCGGAAGCACCAACGTGGACAACTCGGCCAAGACGCAACACATCGCCGCCATCCAGCGTTGCCGGCGCTTCGATCCGTACGCACTTGCGAAACGGCGCCAGTGCGTTCGACATTGAATCAACTTCGCCTTGCCGCGATGCCGCTCCCGGCCGAGTGAGTACCGCGACATTGTCGAGCACAACGACGGTGTCTTCGACGAACACGGAATCGGGAAAATCAGGCAACTCATCAAGCTCGTGGACTTCACAACCGGCATCGCGCAAGGCATCCACATAGGCGACGTGTTGCTTGCGCGCAAGATCCACGTCGAGGACGCGTCGTTCAAGGTGCGTCAGCTCACAGCGTTCCAGAGCACGACTGACCGCGCGGGTGATGGCGACTCGAGACATGTTGAATCCTTCGGAATGACGGCGAGAGGAAAACATCCCGGCATCCATCCATCACCCGGAAGACGGGCGAAAAGAGTGCCGGCAAAGCCCACCGAGTCTACCCGCGTGACACAGTCCCGTCAGCCGCACGGCCCGCTTGCTGGTCAACGCGGCCCTGTCAGCCCATACAAAGACTTTCATTCGATCCGCCTGCCGACGCAACATGGAGCCAGTATTGGCAAAGATCGAATTTTTCGTGAATCAAGGCTTGGCATGATCCAGGTCAGGAGTGTTGGTGTCTCTTGCGTGCTAGCGTGATCAATCGCGCAGAGGCGGGGCGAGTCCATGGCGGGCTTCGACGAACAGGATCTGTTTGCAGCGGCGTACGCCGAACTGCGCCGTATTGCCCACCGGGAACGCCGCAGCGCGAACAATCCGGCGACGATCAACACCACTGCACTGGTCCATGAGACCTGGTTCAAATTGCGCTCCGGAATCGAAGCGGCTGGCCTTTCGCGCCAGGCATTCCTCGCCATTGCAGCACGGGCGATGCGCCAGGTCCTCGTCGATCATGCACGCAAGCTCAATGCAGAGAAACGTCGCCATGTAACGGTGACCCTCGGCAACGCGGACTCGGCAGAACCAATCAACACGCCTGTGCCAATGCTGGAACTCGAAAACGCGCTGTGCCGTCTGGCTGACATCGATGCGCAACTCGCGCGCATCGTCGATCTGCACGTATTCTCAGGTCTGGAGTTCACTGAAATTGCCGAGTTGGAAGGCGTGTCCGAACGCAGCGTGTTCCGGCTCTGGCGCAACGCGCGCGTTTTCCTGCTCGATCAGCTCGCCGCATGAACATGCACGCATCCGACTGGCCGGAACTGTTCGCGATGTTCGAACGCATGGTCGACGCACCGCTTGTCGATCGCCAGCGGCTGCTTGATGAGGTCACGCGGGATCAGCCTGAAATGCGACTCTGCCTCGAACGCTTGTTGGCCCTCGACGCATCCGAGCGCGATTTCGTCGCCAGCGTCGCGGTCTGGCGTGATCGCCTGCTCGACGCGTCTGTCGACGAAGCAGTGCCCACCCGCATCGGTGCCTGGAAGATCATTCGCCCACTCGGCGCGGGTGGCATGGGCCGTGTATTTCTCGCTGAACGCGCCGATGGTGAATACGAACAGCAGGTTGCGCTCAAGATCATCCGTGGTGAGTTCACGTCCGATGCGGCGATCGCGCGTTTTCTGGCCGAACGGCGCATCCTTGCCCGCCTCGACCACCGCGGAATCGCCAGCCTTGTCGATGGCGGCGTCGACGAACATGGGCGACCGTGGTTCGCGATGCAGTACGTCGATGGCGGTACGCTCCCCGATTACTGCACGCAGCATGGCTTGGGCATCGATGCCCGCCTGCAGCTGATGATCGGTGTATGCAAAGCGGTCGCTTACGCCCATCGCCAGCTGGTCGTGCATTGCGATCTCAAACCCTCGAACGTTCTCGTCGACGCGAATGGCCAGCCGCGGTTGCTGGATTTCGGCATCGCACGATTGCTCGGTGCCGACTCCGCATCGTTGGCGACGCAGACGTATGCACTGACCCCTGGGTACGCGGCACCCGAACAACTTGCCGGCAGGCCAGTCAGTGTGGCCACCGATGTCTATGCGCTCGGGGTAATGCTGTATGAAGTCCTCGTCGGTTCGCGCCCGAATTACTCGAATGGCGCCGACCCGAAGCATGAGGTCACGCACGCATCAAGCGACCCGCCCCTGCCCTCGCGTGCTGCAAGCCCGGCGAGCCCGGTGCCGGCGCGGCGCCTGCGCGGTGATCTCGATCTGATAGCTGCAACCGCGCTGCGCCATGATCCGGCGCGTCGCTATGCGGATGCCAGCAAATTGGCGGAAGACTTGCGGCGTCACCTGGATGGATTTCCACTGCGCGCGCGACGTGCCAGCACAATTGAACGCACACGCAAATTTATCGGCCGGCATCGCATGGCGGTCGGACTCTCCGCGCTCGCGATCGCGGCGTTGCTTGTGACGACAACATTTGCCCTCAATCGCAGTCTGGTTGCACGCCATGAGGCCGCCAACGCCATCGCCGTGCGCGATTTCCTGGTGAGTATTTTCCGCAGTGCCGATCCCCGTGCCGGCAAGGGCGGAATCGATACGCGCATGCTGAT
>JBDTCQ010000161.1:0-7766 GCA_039923515.1 Dokdonella sp. | reverse complement strand
GAATTCGCCACCGCTCGAAGCGCGCATCGTCGACAAACCCGGAATCGGCAAGGCGATCGTCGGGCGCGGTGCGGTCAATCAGAAGGGGCCGCAATCCGCTTTCCTCGCTGCCCTGCACGCGATTCGCGATTCGGGCAGGAAACTTCCCGTGAATCTCGTCCTGGTTGCCGAGGGCGAGGAGGAAATTGCCTCGCCGCATATCGGTCAAATTGTGCATCGTCCTGAGGTCGAGGCCGCGCTGGCGAAGACGGTCGGCGTCTTCATGCCATCCGCATCGCAGGACCGCGATGGAGGCGTCACCGTCAGCCTGGGTGCCAAGGGTGTCGTCGAGCTTGAACTGATCGCCAGTGGCGAGAAGTGGGGGCGTGGCCCGGTCAAGGATGTTCACTCTTCGCTCAAGGCCATGGTCGACAGTCCGGCCTGGCGCCTGGTCAAGGCGCTCGACACGCTGGTGTCCGAGGATGGCAACACGATCACGGTCGAGAACTATCCAGTCGCACCACCGATCAGCGCCGAGGAAAAGGCGATGATTGCGACGGTGGCGGCAAGTCGCGATGAAGCGACGTTCAAGAAGCAACTGGGTGTAGCCCGCTGGATCGACGATCTTTCATGGCAGGCGGCCAACGAGCGCCTGGTATCGCAGCCGACGATCAATATCGAGGGTCTCGTTGGTGGCTATACGGGTCCGGGTGGAAAAACGGTACTGCCGCATCAGGCCATCGCCAAGATCGACATGCGCCTCGTGCCGGGAATGAAGATGACGGATGCCGTCGCCGCGCTCAAGGCGCATCTGGCCAAGCACGGCTATGCCGACATCGAGGTCAAGGTTGGCGGTGGCTATGATCCGACCAGCACGAAGGCCGATGCCCGACTCATCCAGGCACAGATTGATGTGCTGAAGCGCGACGGTCTGAAGCCGATGCTGTGGCCGCGCAATGCGGGCTCGTATCCGGGTTTCGTCTTCACCGATGCGCCGCTCAGCCTTGCCTCAGGACATTTCGGACTCGGTCACGGCAGCGGTGCGCATGCTCCCGATGAGTATTTCGTGATCGAGTCATCGAATCCGGCTGTGCGCGGCTACGATGGCGCAGTGATGTCGTTTGTCGAATATCTCTACGAACTTGCGTACTAGAAGTTCGTCTTGTCGCGCCGCGGTTTGCGCCATCGCATGCGTCTCGCGCGCTCGCTGAGTGCCTTTTGCCCACCCTTTCAGAATGGATCCATGTGACCAACAACGACATCCTGCGCAGCGTCCGCTACATGCTCGACCTCAGTGACATCAAGGTTGCCGAGATCGCGAAACTGGCTGAAGCCGATCTCGACATCGACAAGGATGCCGTGCAGCGCTTCCTCAAGAAGGAGGAGGATGCGGACTACCTCAATTGCCCGGATCGCGTGCTCGCGTGCTTCCTGGATGGTCTCATCATCGATCGTCGCGGCCGTGACGAGACCTTGCCGCCGCGACCACCTGAGCGCCGGGTCAGCAACAATCTTGCACTCAAGAAATTGCGTGTCGCCTTCGAACTCAAGGATGTCGACATGCACGCGGTTTTTTCGGAAGCCGGTTTTCCGCTGTCAAAGCCGGAGCTATCGGCTCTTTTTCGTCAGCCCGGCCACAAGCATTATCGCGCGTGTGGTGACCAGATCCTGCGCAACTTCCTCAAGGGGCTGACGGCGCGGTTTCGTGTCGCGGATTGATGCAAGGTCTGTTGTCGAATCGCTGGGGTGACGCGTAACTATCGCAATGAATGAGTTGCGCTGTTGCTCTCAAAACCGTCCTTGAAGATAAGGTCGAGATAACGGATGTCGAGCACGGGTTTGGCGCTGCCGAGGATCTCGGCGAGGCCGCGATGTGTGAGGCCGGTGGCATTTACCTCACGCTCGATCATGCTGCCATCCGGCTGCCATTCCTCAACGACGTGAGCGGTCGTGATCAGCTCGGGCGCGGAATTCGGCGGTGCATCACCGGTGCTGAATCCGATCCGATTGACGCCAGCGTCGACATTCGAGAACTGCATTCGAAACTGGGTGATGCCATCACGTCGGATCGCGGCGATTGCAGCGGTGGTCAGGTCGATGCGCAATGCGTAGTAACTGTCATTTGCCGAGCCAATGAAGCAACCCGCGTTGCTTGCCTCAGCAGGGGCCGTGGCGTCACCCGGTTCGATATCTGATGCGCCGAAACTCGCCGCGACATCGAGACTCGGAACGCCGAGATTTCCACTGACAAACGGATTGCTGCCGCTGCGCAAATTTTGCAGCAGGTAGATGCTGGCGGATTCGATGGTCTCGCCAGCGGCGATGGCGCTGGTATCAAAACTGACAATGCCACGCGTCAGCCGGGTGCCGTCATCGCCGATGAGAATGCGGTCGTTACCTGCGCTGGTGCCATCACTCCAGCCATCCAGCATGCCGCCAAGCGAGGGCAGGGTCAGCGAAACATCGCCGCGGAATTTCGGAAAGAAATAGCTCTCGGTCTGCACGGCCACCTTGTACAGATAGCCTTCCGGATTGAGGTGGATGGGATCCGCGGAAATGCCCGAGGCGAGGCGGAAGTTGTCTCGCAAGCTGGGCTTGAGTGGGTTGCCAGCGGGGTATGGGAGATAGGCGGGTGCCTGCTGGCCAGGGCGCGGCAGGATTCCCGGGCCCGTGGTTCCATCGCCGTAGTAGTAGTGCATCTCGCCGACGCCGTGATCGAAGTGCAGGTGCGGATCGGCATTGGTCCAGGCGATGCGGCGTGACTCGATATTGAGCATCATCGCATTCAACTCGGCATCGGTGATCAGCGCGCTGTTGGGATCGCGGCTGAGATCCTTGCGTTTCTGGCAGGCATAGAGAAAGCACCAGATTCCGGTGTTGAAATTGGGGTATTCGTAACTGGAGACGAGTACGTCGAGGGACGGTCGCACCGCCAGCAGCGAGTCGGTGATGATGGTGCTGTCACCGAGCAGACGCGCAAAGAATGCGGCTTCAGAGCCCGGCACATCGAGATCCATGCCCTTGTACCAGCCGCCGCCCGGTTTGCCGGCCAGTACATCATTGCCACCCACGCTGAGCATCACCGTGTCGATGCTTGGCTGCGATTGCAGTTCGGCAACACTGTTGGCGATCCAGGGATAATTTGCGGTATTCGCCCACTCACGCGCCTCACTGCCCGAGATCGCGTACTCGGGGCCGTTGTATCCAGCACCGGGATTGGATCCCAAGGAACGACTGACCGCTAGGTGATCGGCCATGCCGAACTTGTCGAAGATCGTGTTGTGGGCATCGTCATCCCACATGTATTGCGCCCAACTGTCACCCGCCAACAGGACGCGAGGCATCGGCACGCTCGTGCCGCAATTGCCCGCCATCAATTGGGGGCGTTCGATTCGCGGAAGTACACCCGCGTAGTTCCACGGATAAGGGCCTTGCCAGGCGGGGGAACGTACTGGGGTGAAATCCGAAGCCAAGGCGTCGATTGACAGCAGTGCGAGCAGAATCAGACCCGAGCCGGCCATTCGACGCGTCGTTGAATTCATTGTATTTACCCGTTTCCCGAAGGCGCGGATCGCACCATCCCGACCGCAAGGATGCCCGCTGCCGCCGCGTGCGTCCATGCCGCGCTGCGATCAAGGCAGGGCAGTTGCCTTGCGCAGGCAGCGTTGATAGCGCTCGTCAACGCGCTTGGCGAACCATTCGGTGGTGAGCTTGCGCGTTATCTTCGGGCTATCAAGTGCAATTTGTGGAATGATCGTGCGGGGCAGGGTGTGACGCTCGGTTTTTTCGGCGAGTTCGAACACGGCCTGGTAAACACGGGTCTTGTCAAAGTCGGCTTGGTCGCCTTTCTCGAGATCGCGACGGATTCGTGAGTCGCTCATGTCAAGTGGCTTGCCGAGCGCACGCACCGCGCGCTCGGTCGTACCGATGCCACTGCCATCGCGCCCGCGATTAAGCAGGATCAGGTCGCCGTCGAGGGCCAAGGGAATACCGGTTGCGAGGCTTACAGCTTTCTGGAACGCGGCATTGCGGCTTGCGTAGAAGCCGGCGTTGAAGTCGGCGAAGCGGAAGATCATTTTTTCGTAGTTCGTCGGATAGTCAAGCAGATGGGCGATGCCGAAATACATGCCGCCGCGGCGCGTAAAGACTTCGCGGCGAATGGATTCATTGATCGGGTAGGGATAGCCGTGATCCTTCGCGTGCTGCTCGGAGAATGAAATGCTGACCTGCATTGGCCCACCCGTGCGCACCGGATTGGCGTCGGCAAAGAGGCGTTTCCCCAGCGGCACCGAGGCAATCAGATCCTCGTAAATCAGACTCAACTCGCGCTCGGTTCGAATAGCGGCGAGCCGCTCGTCATAGCGCTTGCCGTTGCTTGATTTCAGATGCAGGGCGGCGCTGACGGCGAATTTCGGGATGTGATGACTGGCGGCGCGTTTGTCGATCTCGCTGCGCGCGATGTTTGCCAGATTGGGTACCGCAGGATCGGCGGTGAATGTCGATTCCTGTTCGGTGACGGCCAGTGCCGCACAAAGATTTTGATTGCCGGGTTTGATTTCGAGCGCGGCGAAGGCCGCCTGGATATCGGTCGCCCAGCCTTCACGATCACGGGTCTGCGCAGGCAGAAGCCGCACAATCCGCGCTCGCACATCGGCAGGGCGGAATTCCGGCTCCCCGACCTTGGGCGCCGTCGCGCAACCTGCGGCCAGCGCGACAAGACTGAGGCAGACCATGTGTTTCAGGTGTTGTCGCATTGTCGATGATTCGTCCGGGGCTTCTTCGCGAATTGTGATCCAAACATGCCTGAGATTCATGCTACAGGCTCCGCACAGACTTCGGCAGCGGCGAACAATCTTCTTCCTCGCGGATATGTCGCCGGCTTGGCCCTACAATGCGCGGCTCCGACTTTCCGATCGAACCGCATCCATGCGCCTGAACAAATACATCAGCGACACCGGTCATTGCTCGCGACGTGAGGCGGATCGTCTGATTGCATCGCGCAAGGTCATGCTGAATGGGGAGGTTGCGCGGATCGGCGACGAGTATGCCGAAGGCGACGAGGTGATGATCGAGGGCCAGCGGGTTCGGACCAGGTCGGTTGCGGCGGGTGTGCGCAAGCATGTCTATATCGCGCTGAACAAGCCGGTTGGCATCACCTGCACAACCGAAAGCGAGGTGAAGGGCAACATCATCGACTTCATCGACCATCAGCAGCGCATCTTTCCGATTGGTCGGCTCGACAAGGATTCCGAGGGTCTGATCCTGCTGACCAGCAATGGCGACATCGTCAACGAACTGCTGCGATCGGAAAACCATCACGAGAAGGAATACCTGGTCGGCGTCAACAAGGCGGTAACCGATGAGTTCCTCAGTGGCATGGCGCGTGGCGTGCGCGTGCATGGACAGCTGACCAAGCCGTGCCGAACCCAGCGTATCGCGCGCTTCGGCTTTCGCATTGTGTTGACCCAGGGACTCAACCGGCAGATCCGCCTGATGGCCGATGCGTTTGGCTATCGGGTCAAGCAGTTGCGTCGGGTGCGCATCGTCAACATCAAGCTCGGTGCGCTCAAGCTCGGCCAGTGGCGCAATCTGAGCGATGCGGAATTGCGTGGACTGCTGCCCAATCGCACGCAGTGGTGATTCAAGGTCGGCTCCCGAAACGGTAATCTGCGCCGCAGGCATTTGTGGGAGTGGCTTCAGCCACGATGCGTTTACCGCAATGTGCCGAAAGACATCGGCCCTGAATGCCTCTCCTGCGTAGAGCACGAAGTGCGATCTTCGCCTAGCCACAGGCTGGCACCTTGCCCTGCGATCCTTCCGCTGGCGAAGCTTGCAGTCAGCAAATAACCGCCGGTCGGGGCTTCCCAATCGAGCATTTCGCCGGCACAGAAAACGCCGGGCAGTTTGCGCAGCATCAACTGATCGTCGAGGGATTCGAGGCGCACGCCACCCGCGGAACTGATCGCCTCATCGAGCGGACGCGGTCGTTGCAAACGGACGGGCAGGGCCTTGATCGCGGCGGCCAGTCGCTGTGGATCATTGAACACATCGCGTTCGAGCACCTCATGCAACAGCGCAGCCTTGGCGCCATCGATACCCGCATGCCGGTGCAAGTGCTTGGCCATCGAATGCTTGCCGCGAGGAGATGAAATATCGCGGGTGAGTCGGGCGAGTTCGCGGCCGGGCAGCAGATCAAGATGGATCGTGGTGGTTCCGTGGGCGCTGATCTCGTCACGCAGACGCGATGAGAGGGCGTAGATCAGGCTGCCTTCGATGCCATTGCGGGTCAGCACGAATTCGCCCTGACGATGCAACTCCTCGCCACTGGCTGATTTCCAGTGGATCGATACCGGCTTGATGGGCGCACCGGCATGGCGCTCGCGCAGGAACAGTGACCAGTTGACGTCGAATCCGCAGTTGGCCGGTTGCAGTGGAGCGACATCGATCCCCCGACTGTCAAGAATGGCTTGCCACGAACCATCCGAACCGAGGATCGACCACGAGCCTCCGCCGAGGGCGAGTACGATCGCATCGGCTTCGACTTCCGCATCGCCTGCTTCGGTGCCGAAACGCAATGCGCCAGTCGGGGCCCAGCCCAGCCAGCGATGATGGACATGGAAGCGCACGCCGCTCGCGCGCAGACGACGCACCCAGCTGCGCAGCAACGGAGCGGCCTTGAGGTCGCTCGGAAAAACCCGTCCGGAGCTGCCGACAAAGGTCTGGACACCAAGCCCGGTCGCCCAGTCGCGCAATGCATCGGCACCAAACGACTCAAGCCAGCGCGTGATTTCCGCTTGACGCGATCCAAACCGCGCGACAAATGCGTTGAAGGGTTCGGAGTGGGTGAGGTTGAGCCCACCCTTGCCGGCAATGAGGAATTTTCGGCCGACCGAGCCCATGCGTTCGTACACATCAACCTGCAGGCCGGCGTTGGCGGCGGTTTCGGCAGCCATCAGTCCGGCTGGCCCGCCACCGATCACCGCAATGCGTTTTCCCTTGTGCAGATTCATGACGGAATGTTCGCATGCTTTGATTGTGCGCGGTCGATGCGATACTGCGCGCACCCATGCCGCGATCGCTCATCCGTGGTGAGCGATCGCCATCGAACCCCGGACACCCATGTACGCAACGTATCTCATCATCGGCATCACCTGCGTCATTTCATTCCTCGGCTTCAAGAACGAAAAGCTGATCAGCGACCTGATCCTGTGGCCGCCGGCAATCAGTCGCGGCAAGCAATACTACCGTTTGCTGACGTATGGCTTTATCCACGCCGATGGCCAGCATCTGCTGTTCAACATGGTCACGCTGTTTTTCTTTGGCAGGCTGATCGAGCAGTTCGTGACGGGATATATCGGTACGCTCGGATATGTGGCGTTCTATCTCTCGGCCATCGTCGTTTCGATCCTGCCGACTTACATGAAGAATATCGGCAATCCCGCCTATCGTAGCCTCGGTGCCTCCGGGGCTGTTTCTGCCGTGCTGTTTGCGTTTGTCTTGCTGCAGCCGTGGGCGACGATCCTGATCTTTTTTATTCCGTGTCCGGCGATCATCTACGCCGTGCTCTACATCGCCTATTCGATTTACATGGATCGCCAGAACAAGGACAACGTCAATCACAGCGCCCACCTTTGGGGAGCGGCCTACGGAGTTTTGTTTTTGTTGGCAATGGAGCCGCGGCTGTTCGGTGCATTTCTCGAACGCTTGTCACAGCCGACTTTCATGTAGCGATCAGGCCGGGCGAGATCCCGCATCAGGGACGTATTTCAAAGTTGCCGAAGAAGATG
>JBDTCQ010000160.1:0-4128 GCA_039923515.1 Dokdonella sp. | reverse complement strand
GGATACTTCGAACACCTGGCGGTTTCCGGAATGGGTGCGCTGGTGACTATTGCTGATTCGCCGGGAAGTCTCGGCTCGGCCCGGATCGAGGGTGACGGGCAAGTGGAACTGGTCGATTTGTTCGCCCACGACGGAGCGGACTTCTATGCCCAGGGTCAGGAGCAACGCTACCTGCGCGCCTACGCCTTGATTGCGCTACTCATGGACAGCGGGCCGGGTAGGACCGCGCTGGCCGCTGTGCTGGCTGCGCAGCGAGGTCAGCCGTGCCTGCCGGTCAAGGCCGAAGCAATCCTCGATTCGCGGTATCCGGGAGGTTTGGCGGCGCTGACCAGGGATTGGGTGGCGTGGCTGGGCGCCCCTCCGCACAGCGTCCGCAGTTGGTGATCCGCGGTTGCTGATCGGTACGCTGCGGGTATGTTGGCCTTGCTCCAGGTCCTTGAATCCATTACCATCCGCGCCCCTTCGCCGATCCATGGGCGAAGATTCTTGCCTCACCGACTGTCGGGAGGCTGCCCCCGCACGCTGTGCGGACATCCACAAGGATTATCCATGCGTCATTATGAAGTCGTGTTTCTGGTCCATCCCGACCAGAGTGAGCAAGTGCCAGCGATGATCGAGCGTTACAAGTCGATGGTCGAAGCCGATGGTGGCAAGATCCATCGCCTTGAAGATTGGGGCCGCCGTCAGTTGGCGTTTCCGATGCAGCATCTGGCCAAGGCGCACTATGTCCTGATGAACATCGAAGTCAGCCAGACTGTGCTTGACGAATTGCTGTCGGGCTTCCGTTTCAACGACGCCGTCTTGCGTCACCTGGTCATCAAGCGTGACGAAGCCGTGACCGAGATGTCGGCGATCATGAAGAACAAGGACGACAAGGGCGATCGTCGCCGTCGTGACGATGAAGGTGGTTTTGGTGGCGATGATTCCGACGACCGCCCAAGCCGTCCGAGCCGTGGTCCACGCGTCGAAGCCGAATCGGATGATTCCGACTCCGAATCCGCCAGCGCCGAATAATCAATCCCGACTTCAGGAATCGCCAACATGTCCAAGTTCTTCCGCCGCAAGAAATTCTGCCGTTTCACCGCTGAAGGTGTGGTCGAGATCGATTACAAGGATCTCAACCTGCTGCGCCAGTACGTCACCGAGACCGGCAAGATCGTGCCGAGCCGCATCACCGGCACCAAGGCGCGTTACCAGCGCCAGCTTGCCGTTGCCGTGCAGCACGCACGCTTTCTGTCGCTGCTGCCCTACAGCGACAGCCACTGATCCGCCTTCTGAACTGACGACCTGTCGATGACCGACGGGTCGATTCGGACAGCGCAAGCTGCGCCCGGCATCGCCGGCGCTAACGAATTGGAGTTATCCCATGCAACTGATTCTTCTGCAGAAAGTAAAAAATCTCGGCAACCTTGGCGACAAGGTCACGGTCAAGCCGGGTTACGGACGCAATTTTCTCGTGCCGCAGGGCAAGGCCGCTCCGGCCACTGCCGGCAACCTCGAGAACTTCGAGGCGCGTCGTGCCGAGTATGAAGCCAAGGCCAACCAGCAGCTTGGTGCCGCCGAAGCACGCAAGGCCCGTTTCGACGCGGCCGACGCCGTCACGATCAAGGCCAATTCGAGTACCGAAGGCAAGCTGTTCGGCTCAGTCGGTCCGCGTGACATCGCCGATGCGTTCACTGCCGCCGGCCTCGCTCTCGACAAGAATGAAGTGATCCAGGGCGAAGGTCCGATTCGCCATATTGGCGAATTCGAGGTCCGCGTGCACCTGCACGCCGACATCCACTCGATGGTCAAGGTGATCGTCGTACCGGAAAAATGATCCGGACAAGATCCGCTTCAACGAGAAGGGCACCGCAAGGTGCCTTTTTCATTGGAGGAGCAAGCCTTGCACAGCTTATGCACAGGGTTGTTCTCTATTGGTGAGACGCGGCGCTGCGTATGATCAAGCGTCGTCTCCAGTCCACACCAGGCACTCGCCCCATGGCTACTTTCGCAGAACGCAAACCGGCTCCGAACATCGAAACGCTGCGGATCCCGCCGCATTCGATCGAAGCCGAGCAGGCGGTGCTCGGCGGCCTCATGCTGGCCCCGGAATCCTGGGAGAAGGTGGCCGATCGCATCGGTGAGGATGATTTCTACCGGCGCGACCACCGCATCATTTTTCGCGCGATTGCGACGCTCAGCGAGAAGGATCAGCCCTGCGATGCAGTAACCCTCGGCGAATGGTTCGAGGCACAGGGTTTGTCCGACCAGGTCGGTGGTATCGGTTATGTCATCGAGCTGGCCAATTCAACGCCGAGCGCGGCCAATATCGTGGCCTATGCCGACATCGTTCGCGAGAAGTCGGTATTGCGGCAACTCATCGATACCGGTACTGAAATCGCCGGCGATGGCTATCAGCCCGAAGGGCGCAGCAGCCAGGAGTTGCTGGAAACCGCCGAACAGAAAGTATTCCGGATCGCCGAAGCGGGCTCGCGTGGGCGCAAGGGATTCGTCTCGATGCGTGCGGCGGTCAAGGATGCCTTCCAGATCCTCCACCACCGCTACGAAAATCGCGGCACGATCACCGGTCTGCCGACCGGCTACACCGATCTCGATGAGATGACCACGGGCCTGCAGCCGTCCGACCTGATCATCGTGGCCGCGCGACCGTCGATGGGCAAGACTGCCCTTGCGTTGAACATGGCCGAGAACGCGGCGATGCGCACGAAGAAAGCGGTTGCCGTGTTCTCGATGGAAATGTCGTCCTCGCAGCTGGCCTTCCGCCTGATCTCCTCGATGGGCCGGATCAATCAGCAACACCTGCGTACCGGCGAACTTGCCGAGGAAGAATGGCCGCGTGTGACTGCTGCGATCACGATGCTGAGCGAGGCCAAGATCTTCATCGACGATACCCCGGCCTTGTCGCCTGGCGAGTTGCGTGCACGTGCACGGCGGCTCAAGCGTGAGCATGATCTGGGCCTGATCGTCATCGATTACCTGCAACTCATGCAGGTGCCCGGAAACAAGGAGAATCGCGCCACTGAAATTTCAGAAATTTCGCGTGGACTGAAGGCCCTTGCCAAGGAGCTCAATGTCCCCGTGATGGCGCTTTCCCAGCTCAACCGGTCGCTCGAGCAGCGCACCGACAAGAAACCCATGATGTCGGATCTGCGCGAGTCCGGCGCGATCGAGCAGGATGCCGACGTCATCATGTTCATTTACCGCGACGAGTACTACAACCCGGATTCGCCCGAGAAAGGTGTCGCCGAAATCATCATCGGCAAGCAGCGTAACGGCCCCACCGGCTCGGTCAAGCTGGCCTTCCTCGGTCAGTTCACGCGCTTCGAGAATCTGGCGCCTGACCGCTACACGGAACACTTCGAGTGAGTCGAGCCACCTGCGCAACGATCCATCTCGGTGCGCTGCGGGACAACTTGCGACGCCTGCGTGAGATGGCGGGTGGTGCGCGGACCATGGCTGTGGTCAAGGCGGACGGCTATGGTCACGGCCTCGAACGCGTTGCCCGTGTGCTCGTTGAGGCGGATGCGTTCGGGGTCGCCTGCATTGCTGACGGCCAGCGCCTGCGCGCAGCCGGGGTGCGCCAGCGCATCGTCGTCCTATCCGGCATCGACGAGTCGGCCGATATTGGCGAGATGCATCGATTAGGACTTGAATCGACGATCCATCACGCCAGCCAGATCGACTGGCTTGCAGCGGATCATGATCCGCGTCCACTGAAGGTGTGGATCAAGATTGACAGTGGCATGCACCGGCTCGGATTTGCACCTGCCGAAGTGGCCGGCGCGCGAGCGCGCCTGCTGGCCCTGCCGAATGTCGACCGCGAGATCGGCCTGATGACCCATTTTGCCAATTCCGATGTGGTTGGTGATGTGCAGACCATGGCCCAGATCGATTGTTTTGAAAGCATTGCGGCGAACATGCCGGGTGAGCAGACGTTGTCCAACTCGGCGGCCGTTCTCGGCTGGCCGCAGGCGCATGGACAATGGATCCGGCCCGGCGGGTTGCTCTACGGGATCTCGGTGGTCGCTGGAAAAAGCGGTGTGGATTTCGGTTTTCGTCCGGCGATGACCTTGTCGAGCAAGCTGGTTGCGATCAACCGCATCACCCAGGGTGAGCCGATAGGCT